>CALPPK020000095.1 GCA_943325435.2 Bifidobacterium breve | reverse complement strand
CTGTTGCTCGTGCAATCACTCGCGCCGGTACCGGAAAAATCGTTGTCAATGGTCGCCCAATTGAGGCGTACTTCACTACAGCAACACAGCGCATGGTTGTTACCGAAGCGCTTCGCGTTGTAGAGCGTGAAGAGTCATTCGACATTCACGCAAATATTTTTGGTGGAGGCGTAACTGGCCAGGCTGGCGCATTGCGCATGGCTATTGCTCGTTCACTCATTGAACTTGATCCTGAAATGCGTCCAGCACTGAAAAAAGCTGGTCTTCTTACTCGTGACTCACGTAAGAAAGAAAGCAAGAAGTACGGTCTCAAGAAGGCCCGTAAGGCGCCTCAGTTCACCAAGCGCTGATTCCTATTTGCGTGGTGCGCTATGCACCTCGCGCGAGGAGATCAATACATGTTGCATTTCGGAACAGACGGCGTTCGTGGCGTCGCTATCGACGAACTCACTACTGATTTAGCCCGTGACCTTGCGCGTGCCACGGCTCGTGTGCTGCGCCCTAGCGCCATTGTTATTGGCCGCGATACTCGCGAAAGTGGTTCTGAATTAGAAGACGCCATCGTTGCCGGCTGCGCAGCTGAAGGCGTAGCGGTACATCTCATGGGAGTTGTGCCAACTCCTGCCATTGCATATGCCGCAGAACAATACGGCTGGGTCGGTATTGCCATTACTGCGTCACACAACGTGTGGTCTGACAATGGAATCAAGGTGTTCGCATCGGGCGGAGCAAAACTTGGCGACGCTGAACAAATTGAAATCGAACGTGAATGGCATGCCATGGTGTCAGAAACCATCGTTCATGCACAGCCAACTATTCATGACGCCACGGGAATTCTGGGCGAGTACGCAACACATCGTCTCAACGTTGTTGGTGAAGCACTAACCGGAGTCCGAGTAGTGCTTGATTGTGCCAATGGTGCAATGTCACATGTTGCACCTGAAGTCTTTATGTCTGCCGGCGCAGATGTTTCCGTGATCAACGCATCGCCTAATGGTCGTAACATCAATGACAAATGTGGTGCAACTGCGCCGCAGCAATTAGCCGCGCAAGTAGTTGCCGAAGGCGCCGACATTGGAGTTGCCTTTGATGGCGACGGCGACCGACTCATCGCAGTGAGTGCAAGTGGGGCTTTGGTAGATGGTGACCACATCATGGCTATCGCGGCAGTTGATCTTGCGCACCGTGGTCTACTTCGCAACAAAAGTGTTGCGGTAACCGTGATGACAAACCTTGGTTTTCACCACACCATGCGTGACAACAATATTGATGTTGTCATTACGCCAGTCGGCGACCGCAGCATTCTTGTTGCACTTGATGAATTTGATTTCGTGTTGGGTGGCGAGCAAAGCGGTCACGTTATTCATCGTGCGCATGCGACAACGGGTGACGGTCTACTAGCCGCACTGCAGTTAGTCGAATACATCACGCGTGCAAGTGTCTCCCTTGACCAGGCTGCATCAATCATGCAGTCGTACCCACAAGTACTCGTCAACATTCGTACTCTGAATCGAGTTCATGACCCAGTGCATGACATTGCCGAGCAAATTTCGCAGGCAGAAGCAGAATTGGGTGATAACGGTCGTATTTTGGTTCGTTCATCCGGAACAGAACCGTTAGTGCGTGTCATGGTGGAAGCAGCAGATCAAATCACTGCAGAGTCAATTGCCATGCGTCTTGCTGAAGCAGTTGTCGTTATCCACGGTGGGTCCATTGAAGGAACGCACTAATGGGACCGACCAGCGAGAGTAATCTGTAGTTATGTGCGGCATTATTGGCATCCTGCCCCGGCCGAGCACCAGAAGTGTTCCTACTGCTCAGAGTATTGAGGAACTACTCACAGCTGCAGTGAATGCAGGAACTGATTGCGTGCTAATTGCTGATGCGCTTATGGCAGCTGACCAATTGTTGCGTGGCGATGCAGGCATTCAGGCTCTTGTCGGCAATGCCCAATTGATTGGTCGCATCACCGCATGCTTAGACAGCATTGACGTAGTAGCTGCAGCTGAAGAAGCCCGCGTTGATGCGCTTCATGTTGATACCGCCACACTCGATGCTGAAGTGGCTCGCTTGTCGCGAGTGAAAGATGCGTCGTGGGCTATTCGTCGCGATCGTTTGCGTGCAGCCGATGCTGTGCATGTTTTTGCAGGTGCTGGCGCTGGAGCATCTTCTTTGGTCGGATATTTCGCAATTCATCAGGCATTCTCCGCTATCGACCGAATGGAAGTTCGTGGTCGTGACTCTGCTGGAATCAGTGTTCTTGTTACGTCACCGTCGTTTGCATCTTTATCATCTGAACTAACCGGTCTCTTGGCCGGTCGTACATCTGACCCGTTGTTTACTAACACCAGTGTTCGTCACAGTGGTTCCACTTTGGTGTTTGTGTACAAGGCAGCTGCAGAAATCGGCGAACTTGGTGACAATACAAAGCACATGCGTGACGCAGTGAGTGCAGATGCGTTGTTACGTGCTGCGCTTTCAGTAACTGACTCACGTGTAGCAGTACTTGGCCATACGCGGTGGGCGAGTGTCGGAATCATTTCTGAACCTAATGCTCATCCAGTCACCGGTGAAGAAATTGATATTGAAGGCCAACAGGTTTCGGTTGCAGTTCTGAATGGCGATGTTGACAACCACACGGAATTGCGTGAACGGCATAACTTGCATTTTGCAGACCCAATCACCACTGACGCAAAAGTTATCCCAGCCATCGTTGATCGTGGCCGAGGAACTGGTCTTGATACACAAGCAGCATTCCTCAATGCAGTTACCCAGTTTGAAGGTTCTGTTGCTATTGGCTACATGACCGCTAGTGATCCGAACGATATGTACCTGGCACTGTTCGGCAGTGGTCAAGGTTTATATATCGGTCTTGCCGAAGACCGCTTCATCGTTGCAAGTGAGCCATACGGAACTGTTGAAGAGACCGTGAACTATGTACGTCTCGATGGCGAGACTCCACGTAAAGACGGTGACCCCAATTCGCGCGGACAGATAGTACGACTTCGAGCCAATGGAGCTGGAACAGTTGAAGGAATTACTCGCATCGCCTATGACGGAATCGAAATTCCTGTCACGGCTAGCGATATTGCAGTTGCTGAAGTAACAACTCGTGATATCGACCGTGGCGATTCGCCACATTTCCTACTAAAGGAAATCACTGAGGCTCCTCGCAGTTTCCGCAAGACAATTCGTGGTCGCACCCTTGAAGTAAATGGTCTATTGGTCCCTGATCTTGATTCGTTCACAATGCCGAACACAATCAAGGATCGGTTGGCCAACGGATCTATCAGGCGTATCCGTGTTATCGGTCAGGGCACCGCCGCCGTTGCCGGAACGTCACTGATTCCGGTGCTTGGTTCATTGCTCGACGCTTCTATTCAAGTAGAGGCACTCACTGCAACTGAACTCTCAGGTTTCGCAATGTCAACCGATATGTCTGACATGTTGGTAATTGCTGTCAGCCAAAGCGGCACAACAACAGATACCAATAGAACAGTTGACCTCGTCGCATCGCGTGGTGCAGCAGTACTAGCAATTGTGAACCGTCGTGGAAGTGAGCTGTCAAGCAAAGCCCACGGCGTGTACTACACATCTGATGGGCGTGACATTGAGATGAGTGTTGCAAGCACCAAGGCCTTCTATGCGCAAGTTGCCGCAGGTGCAATCTTGTCGTGTGCCATTGCACAGGCAACGGGCAAAGTTGATGCTGACCGTATGCATCGCATCCTCGATTCGCTTGTTCATATGCCAGCGGCCATGGAAACAGTGATCGCCCAACGTACTGAGATTGGCGTTATCGCACAGAAGTACGCACCTATGAAGCGTTACTGGGCAGTTGTGGGTAACGGCCCGAACACAGTTGCAGCCCATGAAGTACGTATCAAGCTGTCAGAGCTGTGTTACAAGTCAATTTCGTGTGATGTTACTGAAGACAAAAAACACATTGACCTTTCATGTGAACCAATGATTCTTGTATGCGCTGCTGGCCTTAGCGATGGCACTGCAACAGATGTGGCAAAAGAAGTCGCAATCTTTAAGGCGCACAAAGCTGTTCCTATTGTTGTCGCCACTCAAGGTGAAACACGTTTCGATTCTGCTGCTGCAGCAGTAGTGTACGTACCAGTTGCAGACCCTGCGCTTGCCTTTGTGTTGTCATCCATGGTGGGGCACTTGTTCGGATACGAAGCAGCCTTAGCAATTGACGCGCTTGCACGTCCATTACGCCAATTGCGTGAAGTGGTGGAAATTGTTGTTGGCAGGGGTGGCAGTGGTGACACTGCGCTTACGCAAGTTGAAGCACAAATCGTTCCGGTCACTCAGCAGTTCCTTCAGGTTCTTGCAACGGGCCAGTACGACGGCAACTTGGAAGCTTCAACAGCGGTTCGTCTGGTTTCTCTTCTTCGAATTGTCACCGGACCACAACCACTACAAGCGTTCCAACGCCAAACTGGTCGCACTGCTTCGCCATCAGCTCTTCTTGATGATCTCATCGATGCACTCACACGAAGCATTGATGAATTGACGCGTCCGATTGATGCCATTAAGCACCAAGCAAAGACCGTCACCGTCGGAATCTCTCGCAGTGAAGAAGGCCTTCTTGATCGCGCTCTCGTTCGTGCTGTACTTGAAGCCGGTGCATCACGCGATGACTTGTCATATGCAACGCTCAAAGTTTTGGCATCGCTCGACGCCGCAGTTGCATCGGTCGAAGGTTTCACTAGGTACGCAATTGCTGGCGATGCACGCAACGCCACAGTTTCCATTATTGATCGCGGTGGCGTAGCAAAAGATCTCACATCGCGCGTTACAACAAATGCAACTCTTGTCGGTACAAAGCACCGTGTAGCTGCCGATCAAGAAGTGCTTGTTGCTCGAGGTCGTAAAGACGGCCGCACCGTAATTTTCGTTCCCGAAGTTCATGGTTCAACAACTGTGGGTATTTCACTCATGCACGTCGCATTCCACGACACAGTTGCTGCCGGCACTGCACGCCAAGTACTGCAAGGGTACGACCGCCGTTATGACCGCTTGGTTGACTGGGTATCTGAAACCGAAGGTACATTCCGCGAAGACAGACTTGCCGAAGTGTCTATTGCTGACTTGCTGATTAATCCAGTTTCTGAGAGCGCCGACTTGTGGCGAACTGACGGTCAATAGAAATGTTGGGCATTGGTATCGACGCAGTTGATGTGGATCGCTTTCGCAAACTTCTTGAACGTCGTCCACACTTGCGCCAGCGTTTGTTTACATCTGCAGAATTGACATCTCTTGAAGGGCGCACCGATGACGCGGCATCACTTGCAGCACGATTCGCAGTACGTGAGGCAACCATGAAAGCACTTGGAGTTGGACTCGGTGCTTTTGACTTCCACGACGTCTCAATTGAGAAGATGTCGTCTGGGGCACCTCATTTACTTGTGTCAGGTCGAGCAGAGACTCTCGCTAATGCTCATGGAGTCTCCACATGGCATGTCTCTATTACCCATACAGACACAACAGCAATGGCGGTAGTCGCCGCGCTCTAGATATTGCGTTGGTGTGTAATTGAACCGGGCGTACGCTGAGAGAGTGATAGCTGTCCTCACGCCGGAGCAAATGAAGCTCGCTGATGCAACTGCACTTTCTGCAGTGGGCAACGATCATCAACAGGTCTTTATTAACCGAGCTGGGTTTGCCGTTGCTCATGCGGCGCG
>CALPPK020000094.1 GCA_943325435.2 Bifidobacterium breve | reverse complement strand
CGATACCGAGAGGAGCACCACATGATCGATACTCACGACACAGTGATTACAGAGGCGCTTGCCGTCATCGACAAAGCACTCGCCGAAATGTTGCGCCGTGAATTGGTGTCAGCTGTCGAAGTGGGCGATTTGTTGCTCGACCTTCGTGGCTTGCTCACTGCGAGCGTCGCCACCACCGTCGCTGCCGTTTAGTAGCGCCTTCTTCTGCCGTAGTGGCAGACGATGTACTTTCGCGCGCAGGTGCGAACGCAGATAATTCTGTAAATGCTTGTGACAGTGAGTCACGCAGCAACGATGGGCTTTCTACTGCCGCCTCATCAATATTGATTCCGCAATCAAGGCTTCCCAAGTACGACATCAACGTGACATTGAAGGCGACCCCGCCTAAAGGGCCAACTGGATAGTTCTCTAACAGTTGCGAGCCAGCCATAAACAAGGGCACGCCGGCACTGCGCACGTTCGAAGTGGCAAAATCCACAGTTTCTGCCTGTGAACGGGCAAGGCGAGTAACGATGGATGTCGGCACTACTGCAGAAATGGTGGCTAGCGCTTCCAGTCCAGAGGCTTCGGCTCCAGTTCGGGCGGCAATAAGAATCTCATTGATTGCAGAGAATCGTTCTTCGATTGGCATGTCAGCAGTTGGTACCAGCATTCGAGCAAGAGTGAATGCATTGCTTCCACTGCTTTCGTTTCGAGTACTGATTGCCATTGAAGCACGTAATGATTCAACTGGTGCACCTAATTCGCGATGGTATTTTCCGGCTGCATGTGAGACAGCAGTGATGAATGAAGTATTCAATGTTCCGCCAAGTGCTTTTGCCGCACCGCGCATGTCGTAGTACGAGACACGAGTTGTTTCGAGGCGACGACGTAGAGAACGCGATGTCCACAACGGTGATCGTGACGCATCAACTTCGTTGAGTTGTGCGATGAGGCTCTTCACAGTTGCAGAAGTTGATGTACCAATGCTTCCAATCAGTGATGGATCAGATAGCACGTCTCGAACTTGGCGTAGCAGGGCTATTGGTAGTCGTAAAGAATCTGTCATGGCGCCACGTAGTGCTTCCGTTGCGTCTGGCTCTGTAGCCGTATGAGCGGAATTAACGAGTTCGGGATCAATCGGTGGCAGCGGTGGAGGGTCACGCTGCAAGTCCAGGTACTGCATTGACAGCTCTACTCCGCCTTGCCCGTCTGTAACGGTGTGATGCAGTTTTTGAACAAGAGCACTGCGGCCACCACGAAGCCCATCAACAATGATGAAGTGCCATAGAGGACGTGACCTGTCGAACGGATCAGCAACAAGCAATGTTGTGAGATCGAGAAGTTGGCGCATGTCGCCAGGTTCTGGCAATGAAATGTTCCGTACGTGATAGCGAATATCAAACGATGGGTCATCAACCCACGTGGGATTCCCAAGGTTTCCAGGTGCAGGAAGAACACGTCGACGCAGCCGCGGAAAAAGAATTGACGTGCGTTCCATACGGGCGTACAACGCATCCATATTTGGTGGCCGGTCAAGAATGGTGATGTTGGCAAAGGTTGATGCGAGGTATGGGTCTTTTTCAAGCCGCCACATCAGTGACTCTGTATCGCTCATCCGCTTGTCGCTCATGGAGCCAACCTACTAGCCAATAATCGACGAAATGATTGGGACCGCGATAGCCCCCAAAACTGCGCCAGTGATAACGCCGCCAACAATGTCTGAGAGGTGATGAATGCGGACCACCACACGGCTGAGAGCAACAACGCCAGCCATCACAATCCACAGAATTGCGAGAGGAAAGCCAGTCATAGAGATAAGGATGATTGCGGCAAAGGTGGCTGATGACGCATGACCACTGGGGAAACTAGAGGTGCTTGGCGTGCGCACATCGAAGCGATCATCACCAGACACGGTGGGGCGTTCACGGCGAAAGATCCGCTTTACTCCTTGATTAACAATGATGCTCTCGGCGCCTAGTGCCACAGATAATGCAATCGCTTGTTCAAGCCGCTGCGTGGATCCGATTGCGTACAGCAGACCGGTGACATGCCAGATAATGCTGAAGTCACCAACTGTGCTTGCGAATCCAAACACGTTCTTCGTTATTGGGTTCGCACGAAGTGGCTCAAGGATGCGATCTCCGGCAGTATCAAAACTCATGACAGTGTGGCAACAACAGTGGTTACATAATGAGAGATCAACTCTGGTTTTTCAAGCGGTCCAAAATGTCCTACTTCATCCCAACGCACATACGTGCTTGCTGGAATTCTCTCTGCAACTGTGATGGCAAATGTTGATGGTTGGAATGGTGCTATTGCGCCAGACAAAACCCACACCGGAGTTGTAATGGAGGGAAGAGAATCCCATGCACCACTCGTTCCGCCCGTTTCGTATGTTCGTGCTTCATGTTCGGGAAGACATTTCAGTTCAATGTCTCCATCTGCAGTTGGTTTGAATCCGTGGCGAACATATGCCTCGCGAGCAACAGCATTAAACGCTGCCATCGGTGGCTTTGCCGCAAAGTTTTCAATTGCTGCTTCGAAAGATGGGAAACGACTGCGCCGTTTTCTTGCACCAGCAGGAAGTGGGCTACCGGGGCGCTCGCCTGCATCTGGGTCTGGTGGAGGAAAGACGATTGGTTCAAAGACAAAGAGTGCTTTGAACAGGTGTGGTTCGCTGTGTGCTGCCATCAGCAAGCTTGCGCCACCCATGGAATGACCAATGCCGATGATTGGTTCATTGTGCTCGGCAAATAGATGACGCGCTGCAGCAAGTGCATCGAGGCCGTATTGATCCCACGTCATGGTTGTCGGATCAACGGTTTCTGCATCGCCATATCCGCGGTGGTCAAGACCGACTACATGATGTTGCGAATTCAAAGCATGAGCGACAGGTTCCCAACAATGTGCATGAAAACCAGTGGCATGTGACAGCAGAACGGGAGAGCCTGATCCGCCGAAATCATGCATGGCGATAGTGACACCATCTGTAGACGTGATCAGGCTGGCGTCGTTACATGCAATGTTCTGTGTCATTTTGGCTCCCGAGGTAAACCGAGCAAACGTTCACCAATGATGTTGCGTTGTACTTGGCTAGTACCGCCGGCAATACGTCCGCCTGGTGCAGACATCATGCCAATTGCATCAGGTCCGTCGAGCATGGCGTCTGCGCCCGCAATGTCTCCGCGCAGCATTGACATGTTGAACATCATCTCGGTAATACCAAGCTTCATCAATGACGAAGCAGTGGAAGCGACAGGCCCTTGTGTTTGAGCAACTGATTTGTACGCAGTACCGGTGGAGATGAGAGCAGCAAGTTGTTGACGTTGAGTGGGGGAGAGTTCGCGACCCTTGCCAAGATTTGCCATTGATTCAAGACGTCGCTCGAGGCCGATGATGCTTGCTCCAATGTGACCGCGTTCGTTCGTAAGAACCGCCATGCCGACGCCCCATCCGCCATGTAATGGGCCAATTAGATATTCGGCAGGCAATTCAACGTCTGTAAAGAACACTTCGTCAAACTCTGATTCGCCGGTCATCTGCTTGAGGGGTCGTACTTCGATACCTGGCAAGTCCATCGGAATAAGAAAGAACGAGATACCTTCGTGTTTCTTTGCTTCAAAATCTGTGCGCGCCATGAGGATTCCCCAGTTGCTGCATCGCCCGCCACTGCACCACACTTTTTGACCATTAATTATGAATCGGTCGCCGTCTCTGTCGGCGCGTGTTGAAAGTGATCCAAGGTCACTGCCAGCGCCTGGTTCAGAAAATAATTGACACCACACATTGTCGGCATTGAGCGTTGAACGAAGGTGTTGCTGTTTTAGTTCGTCAGTACCAAAGGTCATTACCGCGCCACCAGCAAGCACTAGCCCCACCATGTTCAAAACAGGCGGCACTCCAACTTTTGCGCACTCTTCTACCCACGCTCCGTGGTGAGCAGGAGAAAGTCCTTGGCCGCCGTGTTCTGTTGGCCAATGAATTCCAGCGAAACCGGAATCAAAAATCAGCCGTTGCCATTTCTTGGCCTCGATTACGAGGTCAGGAGGACAAATAGCTCCGTAGTCACGCGGGGCATGCTGACGGTTTTGTGTCAGCCATGCCGCTGCGCGAGCACGGAACGTGTCGACTGATTCTGCGGTCACGCGTCTTTCATGGCATTAAAGAACATGCCAGTTTCTTCAGGAAGGTTTGCAGGAATTTGGTAACCATCAGTGTCGCGAATCTGTGTCCAGTTGTCGCGCACATCTTCAAGTGTCAGGCCTGGCTTGTAGAAGCCTTGGGTCTCTCCAATAAACACGCGTGCAACACGACCGCCACCAACTGAGTAGATCTCGCCGGAAACGTCACAATCTTCGTGTGCAAGCCACGCAACGATTGGTGTGACAAGTGATGGATCAAGCTTGTCGCCAATTGCTCCCATCAAGTTCTCTGTCATACGTGTTAACGCGAGTGGCGCAATGACGTTTGACTTGATGTTGTACTTGGCGCCTTCAGCAGCGAGCACGCGAGTGAACCCAACAAGGCCCATTTTCGCCGCGCCGTAGTTTGCTTGGCCGAAGTTTCCAAAAATTCCTGCTGCTGATGATGTTGAGATAACGCGTCCGTAACCCTGTTCGCGCATGTGAATCCATGCTGGACGAGTGACGTTGAATGCGCCCTTCAAGTGAACGTCGATTACTGGATCAACAAATTCAGAAGTCATGTTGTGGAATGTCTTGTCGCGCAAGATTCCTGCATTGTTGATGACAATGTCAACACGACCGTATGCATCAATGGCGGTCTTGATGATTGACTCTCCGCCTTCGGGGGTCGACACGCTGTCGTGGTTGGCCACTGCTTCACCACCAGCTGCTCGAATCTCATCGACAACCTTTTGTGCGGCGCTGGCATCAGAGCCTCCGCCGTCTACGGCACCGCCGAGGTCATTGACCACGATGAGTGCTCCACGTGAGGCAAGTAAGAGTGCATGCTGGCGGCCGAGGCCACCACCGGCTCCTGTGATTACTGCAACTTTTCCGTCATATCCCAATTTGTTCATTCCAGCAACCGTAGTCGGGCGCCCATAAAGACTCCGATTTGAGCATTCGGGAAACTCTGGCTGACTATTGAGAATTGCTCTGCGCCTACTGTGAATGCATGGACGAATTGCTCCCAGGAAACGATGATCCGCGCCGGCGCGTTATTCGTGATTGGCTCGCAAAGCATCCGAACCCCACGAATGTTCAATTGGCCGAGTCGGGATATGTCGCTCCGCATTGGCCAGTGCCGTGGGGGCTCGGCGCGGACCCGATTCATCAGTTGATAATTGATGACGAATTGGCCCGTGCTGGCGTGTCGCGACCGTCGAACCAAATTGGAATTGGCTGGGCTGCTCCCACCATCATCTTTGCCGGCACGCAGGAACAAAAAGATCGGTATGTCATGCCTGCTCTCACTGCTGAGGAAATCTGGTGCCAGTTGTTTTCAGAGCCGGGCGCAGGAAGTGACCTAGCAAGTCTTAGTACGCGTGCCGTCCGTGATGGTGACGAGTGGATTGTTAATGGCCAAAAGGTGTGGACAACGGGTGCTCATTATTCAAAGTTTGGAATTCTGATTGCACGAACTGATCCTGATGCGCCAAAACATAAAGGCATCTCATACTTCATCTGTCCGATGGACTTACCAGGAATTGAGATTCGAACCATCAAGAACATTGCGGGCGCAGAAAGCTTCAATGAAGTGTT
>CALPPK020000093.1 GCA_943325435.2 Bifidobacterium breve | reverse complement strand
TCGCAGAGCGCGGTTTTCACATCGTTGGCGTTGTTGACAAGGACGAATCAAAAATTGGTACGCATGTTGGTGGAGTCAATGTCACTCATGTCGACTCGCTCTCTCAATTGGTGCAACTGCACAAGGTGAGCATCGGAATCATTGCGACACCTGCCGCTCATGCACAGGATGCAGCTGACGCACTAGTGCGTGCAGGAATTGGTTCCATCATGAACTTTGCTCCGACAATTTTGTCTGTGCCTCGTGATGTGCACGTGCGCAAAGTTGATCTTGCACTTGAGTTACAGATTCTCAGTTACTACGAAGACTGTCGCAATGGCAACTTGCGCGACGTTCCTACTGACGGCCGTATAGATCCGGTTAGCGCGTAACTCAATATGTCAATTGTTGTCCTTGGGGTTAATTACCACACGAGTCCGGTCACGTTGCTTGAGAAAGTAATGATTCCAGTTCCCGCAATGTCAGAGGCATTGCGTGCTCTGTCGAACCACAGTGACATTCGTGAAGTTGTAGTTCTCTCTACGTGCAACCGCACTGAGGTGTATGCAGTAGCCGAAAGATTCCATGCTGCCCACACTGACATTCTTGAATTTTTGTGTGAGACAAGTGGGCTAAGCGCCGACGAAATAACACCGCACTTGTATAGCCAATTTGATGATGATGCAGTAGTACATCTCTTTGAAGTTGCTGCTGGAATTGATTCAGCAGTCCTTGGCGAAACTGAAATTGTTGGTCAAGTACGTGATGCTTGGGATTTTGCAATGAAGCAAGGTACATCGCGCAGCACGTTGAATCTTTTGTTCCGTTACGCACTTGAATCTGGGAAACGTGCCAGAACAGAAACTGGAATTAGTCGTTCAACAGCGTCTGTCGCACATGCAGCCGTTGAGATGGCCGAGGAAATTCTCGGAACACTCAGTGGTAAACGAGTTCTTGTTGTTGGTGCTGGTGAAATGGGAGAAGGAGTCGCTGGTGCCTTGTCTCGTGCCGGCACAGAAAGCATTACCGTTTTGAATCGCACTGTGGCCCGAGCTGAAGCGCTTGCGGACAAGATTGGTGCTCGTGTTTCGGATTTCGGAAATCTTGAAACCGAATTAGTTGAAGCAGATGTAGTTTTGGCGTGCACTGGTGCTGGTGGAGTCATCATTGATCATGAACTCATGACTCGCGTTCGCAACGGAGTCGCTACTCCAATACTTGTTGTTGATATTGCGTTGCCACGTGACGTTGCTGCCAGTGTTGCTGAGTTGCCAGGTGTGACACTTCGAGACCTCGATCATCTCAGTGATTGGGCGCAACGTGGGATAGATAAGCGAGCATCCGAAGTTGGCCAAGTTCGTGAAATTATTGGTGAAGAAGTGAAGCGCTTTCTTCTTGACCAAACACAACGTCAGGCAGCACCACTTGTTGCTCAATTGCGTGAAGTAGTTGAATCAATTCGTACAGCAGAGATGGACCGATTCGAGTCCGCCTTGGCAGCAATGACACCAGAGCAGCGAGAACTAGTGGAATCCATCTCTCACGGCATCATTAACAAGATGCTTCATGCTCCGTCCGTGCGCCTTCGTGAGGCTGCCGGAACTCCACAGGGAGAACGACTGTCAGCGGCAGTGCGAGATTTGTTTAGTCTCGAATAAGAACTTCTATGACAACTATCCGCATCGCCACACGCTCTAGCGCCCAAGCACGCACTCAGGCCGAGGCGGTTGGCGCATTATTGGCTTCTGCTCGTGCGGGAGTTGTAATCGAATACGTTTTTGTTGATACGCAAGGCGACATCAACGCCACCACGCCGTTGCATCTCATGGGCGGCCAAGGAGTCTTTGTCAAGGAAGTGCAACGTGCAGTACTTGAGAACCGTGCTGATGTTGCTGTTCACTCTGCAAAAGATTTGCCATCGCAAAATGCTGACGGACTATTCATTGGTGCAATTGGCGAACGTCGCACAGCGAATGATGCACTGGTAGGAAAGCGATTAGAAGATCTTGCGGTTGGCGCCACGATTGCCACTGGTTCAGTTCGCCGTCGTGCACAACTCATGCGCATTCGTCCTGACTTGCAATTCGTAGACCTCCGCGGCAACATCCAAACTCGTTTGTCGAAGATTCCAGACGGTGGCGCAATCGTTATGGCAGTGGCGGCCCTTGAAATTCTTGGTATGACATCCCACATTGCTGAGGTTCTTGATCTTGATGTTGCTGTGCCGATGGTTGGACAGGGCAGTGTTGCAGTTGAGGCGCGAACTGATGACGCAGAAACTCTGGCGATTCTTGCGCTTATTGATCATGCTGCAAGTCGTCGTGCAGTGGAGACTGAGCGCGCGTTCTTGGCTGAACTTGGTGCTGGTTGTTCTCTGCCGGTTGGTGCACATCTGTCAAATGACGGAGTGTTTCGCGCCTTTATGGCAAATGATGATTTCAGTGACTCCGTGCAGATTGTCGGTTCCATTGGTGATTCTGACGATAATCGTGTTGTCGGAATTACAGCAGCGATTGAATGTCGTTCTCGACTTGCAAAGCCACGTAGCTAAGACACATGGGCAGTCCTCTTGATAATCGTTCAGTGGTTATCACTCGATCTATTTCACAGAATGAATCGTTACGTCGACTATTAGAAGCTCGTGGCGCGCGGGTAGTTGAGGTTCCACTCATTGCAATAACCGAACCTGAAGACGAAGGACGCGAGCGCGATGAAGTGCTTCAGCATTTTGATGAATTCGATTGGATAGTTGTGACATCACCGAACGGTGCAGATTGTGTAGCGCCGTTCATTGTTGCTGCTCATGCTGCTGGTGATGCGGAAAGATTTCCATCTCTTGCTGCGGTTGGTGAAGCCACGGCACGTTCGCTTGGTGTTGCAGTAACGATGACAGCGAATCCGGCACGTGCGGAAGTTCTTGCTGAACAGTTTCCAAACGGCACGGGAACAGTTTTAGTTGTCCAAGGAAACTTGGCAGATGATTCGCTGAGTAGTTCGCTCCGTGCAAAAGGATGGACTGTTACTCAAGTAGTTGCGTACCGCACTGTGCAATTACGACCGACCCGAGAAATGATGTTGCCAGCAATGACCGCAGATGTACTGCTGTTGGCTTCGGGTAGTGCAGCAAGCGCATGGTTCGATGCATTTGGAACAACTTCGCCACCATTTGTGGTGGCTATGGGGCCATCAACTGCCAAAGTCGCAGCAGCTCTCGGAATTGAAGTATCTGCCGTAGCGCCCGAACAAACACTTGAATCAATGATTCAGACCGCGGAAAGGGTGCTCGCCGAGGTGTAACCCTTGGCGCCTGTCGTTGCTGGGGCCATAGCCAATAGCATCACAGTGTGGCTTTCCCCGTTTCACGCCCTCGCCGATTGCGCACCACTCACGCCATGCGTGAATTGGTTGCTGAGACCCGCCTTCATGTCTCAGATCTTGTAGCGCCGTTGTTTGTGCGAGAAGGAATCACTTCCCCCCAGCCGATTGTGTCTCTGCCCGGGGTGGTCCAGCACACCCGTGAATCTTTGGTGGCTGAAGTTCTTGCTTTGCGTGATCTTGGCGTGCGTGCCGTGATTTTGTTTGGAATTCCCCTTGAAAAAGACGCAGTGGGCTCTGGGGCATATGACCCGAACGGCATTGTCCAGATGGCACTGCGTGACCTGCGAACCGCAGTGGGCGATGACATGGTCATCATGGCTGACCTATGTGTTGATGAATACACGTCTCATGGGCACTGTGGAATTGTCGGGCCAGACGGCGATGTTGACAATGATGCGACGCTCGCCATTTATTGCAAAGCAGCGCTGGCACAAGCAGAAGCCGGAGCTCACGTAGTGGCACCGAGCGGCATGATGGACGGGCAAGTGGGAGCTATTCGAGCTGCACTTGACGGTGCTGGACATCAGAATGTGGCAATTATGGCCTATTCGGCCAAATATGCCTCAGCTCTATACGGGCCATTCCGTGACGCAGTTGATGTGCAAATCGCTGGCGGGGGTCACCGTAAGGGGTACCAACAGGATTGGCGCAACACCCGCGAGTCGATGCGCGAGGTCTTTGAAGATCTGGAACAAGGCGCTGACATTGTGATGATTAAGCCTGCGCTCTCATATCTCGATGTCATTTCTCATGTGCGCGAAGCAGTTGATGTGCCGGTCGCCGCGTATCACGTCAGCGGCGAATACTCCATGATTAAGGCTGCTGCTGAACGTGGATGGATTGATCATGACGCAGTTGCGCTTGAACAACTGACAGCAATTAAGCGTGCAGGTGCTGACATTATTCTCACGTACCTCACGCGTTGGTTCGCTGAATATTCTTCATAAGGAAACACGTCATGAATTCACCAATACCCCTTTGTGATGCCAAAGCGTGCGTCACTGCAGGTTGTACGGCAACTGTGTGTCGCGGCATCGGACTTGCTTCTAACCAAGTTTTGTTTGATCGTTCCGCGCAGGTAATTCCTGGTGGAGTCAACTCATCTATTCGTGCGTTCAAGGCTGTTGGCGGAACACCATACGTTGTGTCTCGTGCTGAAGGTGCGTTTGTGTACGACGTTGAAGGCAACGAACTTATTGACTTAGTGCAAAGTTACGGCGCCATCATTCTTGGACATGCACATCCAAAAGTAACTGAAGCAATTCGCAGTGCAGCTGGAGACGGGACTTCCTACGGAGCACCAACTCCACGGGAAATGAAATTGGCAGAAGCAATTTCAGAACGTGTTCCTTCGTGTGAACGTGTTCGTTTCATGAACAGTGGAACAGAAGCAACAAGTACTGCAGTGCGTTTGGCACGCGGTGCAACTGGTCGCAAACGCATTGTTACTTTTCACGGAAACTTTCACGGTGCTACGGACGCGTTGTTGGCAGCAGGTGGAAGCGGATTAGCAACACTTGGATTACCAGGTACTGCAGGTGTTCCCGAAGAAGCAGTTGCAAACACATGGGTACTTCCATACAACGTTGTGCCAAAACTTGATAACGATGTTGCTGCAGTTTTTGTAGAACCAGTTGCCGCCAACATGGGCTTAGTTTCACCTGCTCCAGGATTTCTCGAAGGGCTTCGCGCAGAGTGCGACCGCGTTGGCGCGCTACTTGTGTTTGATGAAGTAATCACAGGATTCCGTCTTGGCTCTGGTGGAGCTCAAGCAAAATACGATGTGAAGCCAGACCTCACATGTTTCGGAAAAGTAATTGGTGGCGGTTTACCAATCGGTGCAGTTGGTGGTCGGCGTGACATTATGGAAAATCTCACGCCGCTAGGTTCTGTGTTTCATGCAGGAACACTCGCAGGGAATCCGCTTGCAACTGCCGCAGGTCTTGCTGCGCTTAATGAATTGTCTGACGACGTGTACATGGAATTGTCAGCGCGCGCGCGTTTTACATCTGCGATGTTGCGTGATGCATGTAGTGATGCAGGAATTCCTGCGCAGTTTCCTGTTGTCGGAACTTTGATCGGAATGTATTTCGGTACTGCACTTGGAACAAAGACGCCAACGAATTTTGCTGAAGCTCAGACAACAGATGAAGCGTTGTATGCCAAAGTGTTTCACGCATTGTTGAGTGGGGGCGTTGCACTGGCGCCTGGAGCGTATGAGGCTGTATTTGTTGGCCTTTCTCATACCGATTCGGTTCTTGATCAACTTGCGGTTCGCGTATCTACAGCACTGAAAGGCCTCATGAATTGAGTCGGCGAATCCTTGCCGTTCTTCTTGCAGTGCTTGTCGCAGCAATTGTTCTTTTTGCTATTCGAGATTCGTCTTCAGAAATTTCTGTGACTCAAACTCTTCGTAAAATTGACTTAGTTGCAAGTGTTAATTCCATCAATGTTGATTCTGGATGGTCACAAGAAAACGGCATTACTCG
>CALPPK020000092.1 GCA_943325435.2 Bifidobacterium breve | reverse complement strand
GATGATCCGCAGAAACGGAATCCGTTGGACTTCGTCTTGTGGCATCCATCGGCTGATGATGAACCAGCCTGGGACGCAACATGGGGCGCGGGAAGACCTGGTTGGCATATCGAGTGTTCTGCACTTGCGCTTCGTGACCTCGGCACCACTATTGATTTACACGGCGGTGGTAGTGACTTGATTTTCCCGCACCACGAATGCGAACGGGCGCAGTCTGAAGCTGCAACTGGCGAAACTTTTGTGAAGCATTGGATGCACGTAGCAATGGTGTTCAAAGACGGCGAGAAGATGTCAAAGAGTCTCGGCAACTTGGTCTTTGTTGACCAGTTGCGAACATTGTGGGATCCTCGCTCCATTCGCATTGCAATCATTGAGCACCATTACCGCAAAGAGTGGGAATGGGATGAAACTCTGATGCCTCGCAGTTCGGCGCGCCTGACACAGTGGGTCGCCTCTGTCGGCGGAACGCAATCTGATCTATTGGATTCAGTGCGTGCCTGTCTTGATAATGATCTCGATACGCCTGGGGCACTTGCGCTGATTGATGCCGCTGCGGCAAAAGGTGTTGATGTCAGCTCATCAGCGGCTCTCTTGGGGGTTGAACTTTTGACACCTGTTGGGCCTCGCTAGCGCTTCTATTCCCGCCAAGTGGTGCCAAAATCACAGGTAATATGAGCCAAGCATGGCTAAGCACTCAGATTCGCACTCATCAGTTGATGATCAAATGATGTCTGTTGCCAGCCGAGCCCAACCGCGAGCCCGCGCTCTACTGCGGCCACTTACGACGAAGTTGTGGAAGTTTCGTTTTGAAGGTTTTGAAAATCTTCCCGAATCTGGACCAGCAATTTTGTGTCCGAACCACATCAGTTTTCTCGACTCTGTTTTCACCATGGTGCATGCAGGACGTCAAATCAGTTTTGTTGGGAAAGCTGAGTACATGGATTCTTGGAAGACAAAACATTTATTTCCAGCTCTTGGCATGATCCCGATTGATCGATCGGGCGGTTCAAAGAGTGAGGGGGCACTGATGGCTGCAGAGACTGTGCTTCGTCGCGGGGAACTCTTTGGCATCTTTCCTGAAGGAACTCGTAGTCGTGATGGCATGTTGTACAAAGGTCACACCGGTGCTGCGCGTCTCGCAATGAAGGTGGGCTGTCCCATTTTGCCGGTGGGAATTATTGGCACTCGAGAAATTCAGCCACCCGACACAGTGATGCCGCGTTTCAGACTTGAGTGCACAATCAAAATTGGTGCACCAATTGATGTGTCTCGATATCGCGACCGAGCAGATGACCACATGGTGCTGCGAGAAATCACAGATGAACTGATGTTTGAAATCCAAGCTCTCACTGGGCAGGAATATCGCAACGTCTATGCCACCAAACGTGCAGAGAGCATCCCAACAGAGCAAGCAGTCGTAAATCAGGGCTAAATAGACCCGAGTCGGCACTCTGGTGGGCCGTAGAATGGCGGTCTCATGTCAGAGATTTCAGTACTTCTTCCCGACGGTTCCTCGCGCTCGTTGCCTGCCGGCTCCTCAATCGCCGATCTAGCGGCCTCAATCGGTTCCCGACTTGCAAAAGCCGCAGTGGCAGGCACGGTCAATGGTGCAGAAGTCGACTTGTCAGTGCCATTGTCTGACGGCGCCACAGTGTCAATCATCACGGCCGACTCTGAAGAAGGTCGCCACGTGCTTCGACATTCCACTGCGCATGTTCTGGCTCAGGCCGTCGTGCAGTTGTTTGAGGGAGCTCACTTCACAATTGGGCCAGCAATTGAAGATGGCTTCTATTACGACTTCGCGTTGCCAGGCAATAAAACATTCTCCGATGATGATCTAGCTTCGATCGAAAAGCGGATGCGTGAGATCATGAAGGCAAATCAACCTTTCACTCGTTCCGAGGTTTCAGTGAAAGAGGCTTTAGCTGTCTTTGCTACTCAACCGTACAAGTGCGAAATTATTGAACGTGTTACGTCGGGCGCTGCCGACGGAACCGATGTTGCTGAAGTGGGAAGTTCTGATTCTGTCAGTTTGTACCGCAACTCAGACTCGTTCGTTGATCTGTGCCGGGGG
The DNA here is from genome assembly GCA_943325435.2 of Bifidobacterium breve. The sequence goes on along the minus strand of CALPPK020000092.1, from coordinate 3,845 downwards.
CCTCATGTGCCGTCAACTTCTCGCCTCGGGCATTTCAGTCTGATGAAAGTTGCTGGTGCATATTGGCGCGGAAACGAAAAGGGTCCGATGCTGCAACGCATCTATGGCACCGCGTGGGAATCAGACACAGCACTGAAAGAGCATTTGCACAGGCTTGAAGAAGCTACAAAGCGCGATCACCGCCGTCTTGCGAACGAACTAGATCTTTTGTCTTTTCCAACAGAACTTGGTGGCGGACTTGCCGTGTGGCATCCAAAGGGTGCAATCGTGCGCAAATTGATGGAGGACTACAGCCGACAGCGCCATCAAGATGGCGATTACCAGTTCGTGTACACACCTCACCTCGCTAACGCCAATCTGTTTGCTAAGTCAGGGCACCTTGATTTCTACGCCGACGGAATGTATCCGCCGATGGAGATGGATAACGGCACGTACTACATGAAGCCGATGAACTGCCCAATGCATTGTCTTATTTTTGACAGTCGTCAGCGCAGTTACCGCGAACTTCCGTTGCGTCTATTTGAACTGGGCAATGTGTATCGGTATGAGCGCGCCGGAACCCTTCATGGCCTTCTGCGTATCCGCGGATTCACTCAAGATGACAGCCATATCTACTGCACAGAAGAACAAATGGCAGACGAGATTTCTTCGTTGCTTGATTTCATCATGTCAGTGTTGCGCAGATTCGGGTTCAGTGATTTTGAATTCAATCTGTCCACGCGTGATCCTGAAAAGTCAGTTGGTTCTGATGAAATCTGGGGCAAAGCCACAGAGGCATTGCGCGAAGCGCTCGACCGTCATGGTGTTCAATACAAGATCAAGGAAGGCGATGCTGCGTTTTATGGTCCGAAGATTGATATTGATGTTCGCGATGCCATTGGTCGCAAGTGGCAATTGAGCACAATCCAATGTGACTTCAACTTGCCAGAACGTTTCGAACTTGAATACATCGGTTCTGATGGCGCTCGTCATCGCCCCATCATGTTGCATCGCGCATTGTTCGGCTCAATCGAACGATTCTTCGGTGTGTTGATTGAACACTATGCAGGCGCATTCCCAAGTTGGCTTTCACCAGAACAAGTGCGAGTGCTTCCTGTTGCGCTTGCTCATGACGAGTACGCACAATCCGTCGTGGCTCAGTTGAAGAAGGCCGGATTCAGAGTCGATATTGATCATGCAGATGAACAGCTAGGCAAGCGCATTCGCAATGCCAAGACCAGCAAGGTTCCGTACGTGCTTGTAGTCGGCGATGACGACGTTGCGCATCAATCGGTCGGTGTTAACCCACGAGGTGGGGAAGTAGAGCGCGATGTTTCGGTTGTGGACTTTATTGCTCGGCTTGCCGCGGAAGTTGCAGAAGGACAATTGGGCGACATAGATGTCTCTTGAACAACTCTGGAATGGGTGGAGAGCTGAATACATCGGCACCGCGAACTCAAACTCGAAAGATCCGTCGCAGTCGGTCTTTACTTCAATCCTTAATTCAGGTTTGTCTGACGACGAAACGTTCATTATTCATCGTTCAGCCACATGTTTCGTTATTCTGAATTCGTACCCATATGCGTCGGGTCACTTGTTGGTGTTGCCATATCGAGAAGTGGCCAATCTTGAAGATTTGACCTCGGAAGAAGCGATTGATTTATGGTCGCTTGTTACCAGTGCCACGGTCGCCCTTCGGACTTCCCATTCTCCTGATGCATTGAACGTTGGAATCAATCTTGGTTCTGCCGCTGGCGGAAGCATTTCGCAGCATCTGCATGTTCACATTGTTCCGCGTTGGAACGGTGATTCGAACTTTATGACTTCGGTAGCCTCTACTCGTACGATTCCAGAACCACTTCCTCTCACCGCATCGAAAATTCGTAATGCATGGCCGAAAGCACCACAATGACCGACGAACTACGCGACCAACTACCTGATGATCTGAATGCCGTCGATCATGTAGGTGCTTACGATTTCCCAGACAACAGCCGTCGCCGTATTCCTGGAGTGATGTACGCAATCTTCGCTGTGCTCTGTGTTGTTGGTTGGTCAATTGCTGATAGCAACGATTCAGCGATTTTCAATAAAGGGTTGTTGTTCGCTGCCGTCCTTTTGGCTGTGATGTCCATCATTACGATCTCAAGTGGCTGGCGAATGACAATGAATGAGTCAGAGGCCCTTGTGGTTGCTACGCGAACTGCGGGATTTGCAGTTGGACATGCGTCAGCCCAGCAGGTGTGGCGTGGAATTCGCAGTAAGCCAACATGGAGAATCTTTTGCTACAGCACAGAGGAACCGCCTCTTCAGCAAGCGTTAGTCCTTATCGACGCTGTTGATGGTCATGTTGTTGAGTGCTTGGTTGAAAAGAACCCTGAGGCGGAGATGCCATCCGCGGATACTCAAGAGCGATAGCGTCACTTTATGTTTGACGGGCATTTTCGTGCACCAATTGAGAAGGCTGTGCGCCCGATTGGTCAGTTGCTGAGAAAGACAGGGATGTCTCCTGATCACCTCACCATTCTCGGAATCGCTTTTGCAGTTGTTGCTTCGTTCGCAATCGGAACGGGTGCTCTTCGTGGCGGACTCGTACTTGTCATCTTGGCCGCAGTGCCCGACATGCTTGACGGCGCGTTAGCAAAGGCGTCTGGAACATCTAGTCAGCGTGGAGCCTTTTTTGACTCTGTTGTTGACCGAGTCACGGATTCTGTGCTCTTTGGCGGCGTGGCGTGGTATTTCGCGTCTGAGAAAGATCCGCATCTGGTGTTACTGCCGATGGCGATCATGGGTGTCTCGTCTCTTATTTCGTACGAACGAGCAAAGGCTGAGGCTTTAGGTTTATATGCCAAGGGCGGATTAATGGAACGCGCCGAGCGAATCGTGGTGCTGTGTATTGGTCTTTTGTTTGATTCGCTTCTGGTGCCAATCATGTGGATCATGTTGGTACTTACAGTCATTACTGCTGTTCAACGTTTCGTTCAGGTGTGGCGTCAAGCTGAAGTGTCTTCGACCACTCAAGAGAAACGCGATGTTCGCCAAGGACGACGCATGACGCGAATTAGTGCCCGCACTTCGCGCCGTCAGTTGTCTGTTGAGTCGCGTCAACGTCGACGCAACCGTAATGGCTAGTCCGTTCGAGGAGCTTGCTGACGCCTTTACAGTGGGGGGTTACAGGCTCGGTTCTGTAATCGCACGATTAACTCCCGCTCCCATTTCACAGGGCGCTGTTTCACTACTTGCTCCTGGTGTCGCGTTGTCCTTACGGAAACGCCGTTTCATGATTGAACGTCATCTTCAAAGAGTTGACCCTTCGCTAACCGGTTTTGCATTGCATAGGGCCTCGCAACAAGCGTTTGATAGTTACATGCGTTACTACACCGAGAGTTTTCGGTTGCCGACATTGTCTGTCAAACATGTGTTGCGTTCACTGTCTAATGACGGTTTTCATTACATCGAATCTGCTCTAGAGCTAGGCAAGGGTGCAATCGTTGCTCTGCCGCACCTTGGTGGTTGGGAATGGGCAGGACGTTGGATGGCAGAGATGGGCCACCGCATGACGGTCATTGTTGAGCCTCTCGAACCGCCAGAACTTTTCGACTGGTTTACAAAATTGCGTAGCGACCTCGGCATGAATGTTGTGCCACTTGGGCCTGGAGCTGCACCGGCTGTTCTTGCTGCATTGCGCAGAAACGAAGTTGTGTGTTTGTTGTCTGATCGTGACATTCAAGGCAATGGTGTTGAAGTTGATTTCTTTGGCGAGCGCACCACGTTGCCGGCTGGCCCTGCAATGTTGGGTATTCGATCAGGTGCTGCAGTTGTTCCGGGTGCTGTGTATTTCACATCTGCAGTTGATGGTCATCATTGCG
>CALPPK020000091.1 GCA_943325435.2 Bifidobacterium breve | reverse complement strand
TTTTCTCGCCTCATGCGATGGGGAGTCATTCCTGCCTCAGTGTGCGAAGAATGTAACGACATCAGCGCGCGACTGAACGCCGCACGGTAATCACCGGCAATAAGCAACGCAATGAACGAGCGCGTATAGCGCCGGCCCAGACGCCTGTCCCGTACGCCAAATTCTCAAGTATGCGCATCACGAGATAACGGATGGGGTAGCCCGGTTTCTTTCGCAGGAGCCCAACTATTGGCGGAACAAAAGCACTAAATGTCAGCATCACACCGAGGCGTAGTGAAAATACAGACATGACGAAAAACAGTGGCCACCAGGCTCGCATAATGGCGCGCGCTAGTAGGCGAGTGGTGCTGACGAGACCCTTCCATGCAAGTTGAGTACGAGTAGCAATGGGAATGGATGTCGACCGCAGGGAAATCATGAAATACACCATGGTTGGCACCACCAGAATCATTGCGAAATAGACATAACCCATTAAGACTGTGGTCGCCGTTGTTAGTAGAAGGGCATTGGCGCGTAACGGAGACGCAGCGCGTGGGTGGCGTTGGTCAAGCAGTGCGGCACTGGTGCCGTAGTCATAACGCTGTTTCAGCATTTTTCGCATTGTTGAACGCGGTAAATGCGGGCATTCAATTGAAGACACATAACGGCAACTGATTCCGTTCTCAATAAATCTCCACACTAAATCGACGTCTTCACCCATTCGGATTGAATCATCAAATCCCCCGGCATTGCGAAGCAAGTGCACATTGCAGACAAGAACAGTTGCGGGAAGGTAAGACACACGAGACATGGGCCGAACAAGAGCTGGAATTGGGCCGAGATCTAGCGGCGAATGATGAGACTCAAACTCGCCAATGAATGTTTGATCATTAGTACATGTGATGCGGGGAGCAACGGCTCCAACGGGAGTATCAATTACATATGCAGCAAGTGTTGCGATTTGCTGCGTTGAGACTATGACGTCGGTGTCAACACATGCGACAACTGCTGTAGTCACGGCTGCAATGCCAGTGTTGCGAGCAGCTCCTGGACCCTTGTTGGTGTCGTGTCTGATTATGCGAGCATCTTCAATGTTTACAGCATGCGGTGACGCGTCATCCACGATGATGATTGTGAGCCCACTAAGACATGCAACAAGTTTTTTAAGATCTGCATGTGATTCTGAATTGGTTATGTATGCGGGAATCACCACTGTGATTTCAGAAAAGGCAGCGAGGCTATTTGGCACGGGGTGAACTGCGCCGGTAGCCAACATACGATCCGTTAACTGTGCATGGTTTTCGGGCAACATTGAATTGGTCTCGATAGCGTCCAAAATTCTTGACCCGGCATCAGTAACGCCGAAGTATGTAAGTGGAGAACCTGCTAGTACACCGTTCTTCTTGCTCGAACGAAACCATTGATCATCAGGAATAAGTCTGATGGTCATTGCGAATCACCCAGCCATTCAGTGGAAAGTGTTGCAAGATGCGATGCGAGGCTTGCCGAGTACAACTTCATCACAGCAACGCCATGTTCGCTAGTAGCAGTTGTTGGATTACCGAGAACACCATTTGCTGAGACACCAGCTACACCGCTCGTACGCATCTGTGCCACAAGGCTTGAAGCGTCGCCGACAGTTCCGGGTGCGATGAGATCTGTTTGCACTTTTGCAGGGGCTACATGAAGCATGACTGAAGTTTCCGTGTGTCCTGCGTGCATATCAGCTCCTTCATAAGAAGGCAGAGACCACATTGAGTGCCTGATATTTTCATATGTCAATGCTGAAGTAATGCTCGCAAGCGCATCTGTGTTTCCGCCATGTCCATTCACTATGCATATGCCCTGTGTCCACGACGCAGATCGACAAATAGCAACAACAGAATCGGCTAATGCCGCAGACCCCGTACTGAGTGTTCCTCGGAATCCGGCGTGTTCGTCACTTGCAGAAATTGCAATAGTTGGTGCCACCATGAATGAGTCTGAATCGATTGTGGAAGTCGCGAGTGCTTGGGCAACAACTGCATCAATGATGATGGTGTCTGTATCTAAAGGCAAATGCGGCCCGTGCTGTTCAAATGAACCAAGTGGCAACACTAAGACAATTGAAGGAGAGGTATTCAGACGTGCGGTCGTCATGTCAATTGTGTGGGGGTGTTGCCGATGACCCAAAACGGTTGCGAAAATGTCGAATGATTTCCAACGTCAGGGTTGCTCCGATTGCAATTGAAAAGGCCACAAGAAAGGCCTTTGTGTGGTTGTCTTGAAATGACCGACCACCAATGAAACCGAGAAGTGTTCCGTACATTGCCCAGATTGGAGTTGCGATAGCAATCCATCTCATGAACCACCGTCGGTCTTGATTAGTGATGCCACAACTGAGAGTAAGAAGTGTGCGTCCACCTGGAATAAAGCGCGCAGTTATGAGAAGTTCACCGCCACGTAACTGAATTTGGTTGTGTGCCCACTGAAGTCGGCGTTGGCCTTTAACGCTCCGTTCGTATCTTTTTCGAATTGAAGTTGAGAACCGATTTCCGATTTGATAACTGATGTTGTCACCAGCAAATGCACCAGCAGCGGCTGCAACGATCACTAACGACCAGTGAAGTTGATGCAGCCCAGCGCTGACCCCACCAATGATGACGAGTGATTCACTTGGAACTACCGGAACAACAGAATCAAGCAGTGCAATCGAAAAAATCACTACATAGAACCATGGTGAACCTGAGTAGTGCTCGAGCCAATTAAAGAATGAATCGAGAAACGAAAGCACGAATTGAGGTTAGACGGTTGAGCCCGTGACAGGGGGCTCGGTTCCCGACAAAAGACGCTTGATATTCGACGCGTGTCGAATCTCTACCAAGGCACCAATACCGATGAGTGCGAATATTTCCCACCCCGGCGTTCCGCTAATGATGAAAGCAACAACTAGTACCGGCACGATTGCAATAGATGCAATTGATGCCTTCTTCGAAATTTTTGTCACGAGAAGCCATGTGAGTGCTGCGCCAATGAGAAGAAAGGGGTGGAGCGGCAACAAACTTCCGGCTCCAGTTGCAACGCCCTTGCCACCTTTGAACTTGCGAGTGATCGGAAATACATGGCCTAACACGGTTGCAGCAGCACATGCGTATGCAATCGGACGATCCGACATCACCGCAGCGACGGGAAGGGCACCCTTGAGGGCGTCGCCGACGAAGACAAGGACGCCGTACTTAGTGCCGAGGGCTCTGGCGACATTGCTTGCGCCCGGATTACCTGAACCGAATGTTGTGATGTCGATGCCCTTTGACTTTGCAATCAGAATTGCTATTGGCAAAGTGCCGCAGAAATACGCGATGATGATCGCACCTACTGCGACAAAAGAATTCACGTAGAAACTTTACTCTTTATGAGGGTTCGTGCTGGCTTTGAATGGTCCATTGACGGACGGGGGACAAGCGAGACGGGGACTGAAGGTAACAGCACCTCGCCATGACCTGTTACGCATTCGGGGTCTGGGCCATCTAAGGGGAGCCCGGTAAAGAACTTGGCAGCCATGCATCCACCCTGACAAGCGTCGAATGCACCACATGAAGCGCATGCACCCGCACTTTGTGGCTCGCGCAGTTCGGTGAATAGATCTGATTCACGCCACACGTGGGTGAAACCACCATCTTCAAGAACATTGCCAGCTTTGAAAGTGTCGTGAATAACAAATGGACACGCGTAGACATCACCGATTGGGTCGATGAGGCACACCACTCGGCCAGCACCACACAGGTTCAAACCTGGCAATGATTCACCGAATGCATTGAGATGGAAGAACGAATCGCCAGTGAGGACATTTTCTCCGTGCGCAAGCAACCAGTTGTAGATCTGGCGCTGTTGAGCATTTGTGGGGTGAAGTTCATCCCATGTGTCTGCGCCGCGGCCTGCTGGACGCAAACGAGTGATGCGCAACTGAGCGCCGTATGAATCAGCAAGAGCTTTGAATTCATCAAGTTGATCAACGTTGTGGCGTGTCACGACTACTGAGATTTTGAATTGTCCGAAACCGGCGGCTTTCAAATTGTCCATCGCACGAATCGCTGTGTCGTAAGAACCTTCACCGCGCACTGCGTCGTTGGTAACTGCATCAGTTCCGTCGAGACTGATTTGAATATCGAGATAATCCATTGCAGCCAGGCGCTCTGCATTCTTCTGGTCAATGAATGCGCCGTTCGTAGAGAACTTGACGCCAATGTTGTTAGCAATTGAATGTTCAACAATTTCAAAGAAGTCACGGCGAATCATTGGCTCGCCACCACCGATGTTGATGTAAAACACTTGCAACGCTGCGAGTTCATCAAGAACGGCTTTCGCTTGTTCCGTTGACAATTCACGATCATCGCGTTGTCCGCTGCTCGACAAACAATGAACACACGCCAAGTTGCATGCGTATGTCAGTTCCCACGTGAGACAGATAGGAGCATCGAGCCCCTGCTTCATTTGTTGGCCAAGGCTATGAGAGGACACGAATTATCTCCGATGTAGTGAGTGAAGAAAGAGCTTCAATGAATGAGGGCCACCGAGATTCGGCGACGCCTTCAGCAACGAACGTGTCGCGCAATGACGAATGTTCGCCCATTGTCTTGACAACTCGGACAATGTCTGGGTGACGAAGAAAAACTAAGCGACGGTTGCCGTAGTGATAGGCGAGCGCACCAAAAGGTTCAGGCCGGATCGCGACTTGAGGGTGCAGTTCGCACGCGGACTCAAGCGTGACTGTCATGAGGCGTCGAGCTAGTTAGTAGACGCCGCACATGCCGTCGATAGAAATCTCCTCGACGAGAAGTTCCTCGACGATGGGGCTTTCCACGCTGGCTGAGGCCTGCTCGGGTACTGACTGTGGGGTGGTGTCCTTATCCATGCCTACGAGAGTACCCGCCCCAGAGCCCACTAGAGAATATGTGGTGCGAATGAGTAATCTCAGAGGAGACCCTGCCAGGCACCTGGCAGCCAAACAAAGGGGCTTCCATGAAGACAACCGCCGCAATTCTGTGGGAAGTAAATGCTCCGTGGAGCGTTGAAGAAATTGAACTCGATGCGCCGAAGGCCGGCGAAGTCTTGGTGAAGATTGCCGCTTCAGGCATGTGCCACTCAGACGAACACCTCACTACTGGCGACCTGCCATTCGCATTGCCCATCATTGGTGGCCACGAAGGCGCCGGAGTTGTTGAAGCTGTTGGCGAAGGAGTCAGCTGGCTCGAAGTTGGAGACCATGTGGTGTTCGGGTTCATCCCGTCATGTGGTCGTTGCCCAAGTTGCTCAACCGGACACCAGAACTTGTGTGACCTTGGTGCGCTCATGGGTCTCGGCATGCAAGTAACTGATGGCACGTCACGCCATCACGCTGGCGGCAAAGACCTCACTCTCATGTGCATGCTCGGTACGTTCGCGAAGCACACAGTTGTTAACGAAGCTTCTTGCATCAAAATTGAAAAAGACGTTCCATTAGAGAAGGCATGTCTTCTCGGTTGTGGTGTTGTCACCGGTTGGGGTTCCGCTGTGTATGCAGCAGACGTCGCTCCTGGCGACACAGTTGTAGTCGTTGGTGTTGGCGGTATCGGCGCAAATGCAATTCAAGGCGCTCGCCTTGCCGGTGCAAAGCGCATCGTTGCAATCGACCCAGTTGAGTTCAAGCGTGAAAAGGCAATGGAATTCGGTGCAACACACACTGCGACTTCAATGGCTGAAGCATTGCCATTGTTGCAAGACCTCACATGGGGAACCATGGCAAACAAAGTCATCATGACAATGGGTGTCGGCGACGGACAAATGATTGGCGAAGCGATGGCACTTGCTGCAAAGCGCGGCCGTGTTGTTGTCACCAACATTCACCCTGCATTTGAAATGGGCGGCGCAAACATGAGCCTTCTCGACCTCACATTGATGGAAAAGCAACTTGTCGGTTCATTGTTCGGTTCAGGTAACCCA
>CALPPK020000090.1 GCA_943325435.2 Bifidobacterium breve | reverse complement strand
TTGAAGATTCCGCGCAACTTCTACGTACTGATCAACTAAACGGTCAAGTACCTCATGAAGAACTGCTGTTGATCCCACTTTCAAACGATCTGGATGCTTCTCTAGATCTGCCCTGATTGAACGCATCGGAATAGCATCGCCGTGCCGCACAATAACTATGCATTTCTCATTAATGAATACGCCTATATCGCCCACGACAATTCGCGAAGTGTCCTTATTAAACATCAATGTCTTAAGAATCAAAAAGGAATGAAGCGGGTACACATCAAGTTTGGGACGATGACGACCGAGAACTGCATCTTCGACTGCTAAAGGATGCAGCGAATACTTCTGTTGATAACTCTGAATTTCATCATCACTTGGGTCAAGGAGACCCACCCAAGTGAAACCAATACCGCCTTCACTGTCGTGAGATCTCTCTCCATTGATGTAGACGGCTGAATCAACTAACACGATGCAACTCTACATTCAGGGCCATGAACGATATAAGACTTCTTGCTTTATGCAGCGCGAACAAATGCTGTCACAGAGTCAGCAATCATCTGCACCGCAATGGCGGCAAGCAACATGCCTGCTACTCGCGCTAACAACACCACACCGGCGGGACGAAAGATCTTCTTCACGATGCCGCTGAACCGAAGTGTGATGAGTGATACCGACAGTGCGCATGCAATAGCTGCAACGACACTGAACCATTCAGCTGTTCCTTCAGCTTTTCCGAAAAAAACAATGGTGGCCACAATGGCACCAGGGCCAGCAAGCAAAGGTGTACCTAACGGAACCATTGCAATAGAGGTTCTCTGTTCCGGAGACGCAACCTCAAAAGTATCTTCGCTACCGCCCTTGCCATAGAGCAACTGCAATGCCACGAGAAGAAGCAGTAACCCACCGGCACCCTGTAGAGCCGGGACTGAGACGTGCAAGTAATCAAGAACTGTGCGTCCACCAACTGCGAAAAGCGAGATGACGAAGAAGGCGGTACCAACAGCAAGGAATGCAGCGCGATGGCGTTCTTTGTCTGACAAACGTTGCGTAACTGCCAAAAAGATTGGCACATTGCCAGGAGGATCGAGAATGACCAACATGGTCACAAGAACCTCACCAAATAAACGCATAAGTTCAGGTTAGGCGGTTAACGCAGCGCGTCAGCGAACATGATGGCTGCAAAGACAAAGAAAGCAATCGACGATGCGATTCGCACTGTCTTTGCTTGTAATCGATCACCCAGTGCTTTACCAACCGCAATAGCGAGGCCATCGGCGACAACCATGCCAATAGTTGAGCCGGCCCACGTGCCGACAAGCCCTTCAGTAGTTGCAAGAGTGACCGTGGCAAGCATTGTCTTGTCGCCAAGTTCTGCCAAGAAGAACACGGTTCCCACAGCCATGATGATGTGCTTAGAAGAGACCTTGGTGCTCTCTTTGTCTTCTTCAGTTAATTCATCACCACGGAGAGTCCAAATTCCGAAACCCACAAAAGCAATAGCACCAATAATGCTGATGAGTTTTGTTGGCAATGCGGTGCCTATCGCACCACCAAGAGCGACTGAGAAGAGATGCACAATGCCCGTTGCCAATGTGATTGCAATCAGTACAGGCACTGTTTTGTAGCGCGTTGCAAATGCAAGAGCCATCAACTGGCTTTTGTCACCCAGCTCCGCAACAAAGATGACTCCGAAAGATAGAAGAAAAGCGTGAAGCATCAGATGTTCAGCTGCTGCATCTTGGTTGCAATACGTGTGTGAGTTGTCATCATCTCGTTTACCTTGGTGCTGACTAACTCTTTGTTACGAACAACAGCCTTTCCGTGCACAATTGTGTCTCGTGCAGAAGTTGGACCACAGCGAAGCCATGCTTCAATCGGGTCAGCAATTGCACCAGCGAATTGAATACCTGTGAGATCCCAAATTGCTACGTCGCCAACCATTCCAACTTGTAGCTGCCCAATTTCGCCAATGCGTCCGAGACATCCAGCGCCACCAATGGTTGCAACTTCCAATGCCATGCGCGCGTCGGCAGCATCAGCACCGTTCTTCAGTTTGGCAAGCAACATTGCTTGACGAGCTTCTAACCACAAACTGGCGGAGTCAGCACTTGAAGAACCGTCGACACCGAGACCTACATGCACGCCGGCTTTGCGAAGTTCAACAACAGGGGAAATACCCGATGCAAGAATGAGGTTGCTGCTTGGGCAATGCGCAGCGCCGATACCGGCAGCACCAAGGGCTTGAATTTCGTCATGGTTTGGCATAACGCAATGCGCCACCCATGTGCGGTCGCTAAGCCAGCCAACTTCCTTCAAGTACTCAAAGGGTCTGCAGCCAAATGTGGCAATAGAAAAATCATCGTCTTCAGCATTTTCTGCAAAGTGAGTATGCAAGCGAACATCTAGTGACTCAGCAAGTTCAGCAGAGCGAATCATGAGGTCTTTCGTGACACTGAATGGTGAACAGGGCGCAAGAGCAATGCGGGTCATCGCACCAAACGAACGATCATGGTGTTTTTCTACGGCTTCTTTTGAGAACGCGAGAATCTCATCATCTTCCTGCACCACATCATCTGGTGGGAGTCCACCATCTTTTTGCGAAAGTGACATCGAGCCACGAGTTGGATGGAAACGAATTCCTAAATCTTTCGCTGCTGCAATTTCTGCAGACAACAAGTCGCCACCATTACGTGGGTGCAAGTACAGGTGGTCTGTGCTTGTGGTGCAACCAGACAATGCAAGTTCAGCAAGACCGATCCATGCAGATACATGAGCGCCTTCTTCATCGAGTGCTCGCCACAGTGGGTACAGCGTTTGCAACCAACCGAATAACGGAGACGATGTCATCGGTGGATATGCGCGAGTGAGGTTTTGATACAGGTGATGATGCGTATTGATGAGACCTGGTGTTACCAAACACCCTGATGCATCAATGCGTTCTGTCGCTGCAGGCACAGGGTCTGTTGAAGAACCGACACCAGAGATGAGGCCATTTGTTATGGCAACCCATCCACCTGGTAATTCGCGACGTGCATTGTCAACCGTTGCAACGAGGCGCGCGTTGTGAATAAGAAGGTCAGCGGTCATATGTAGACCTCAAGAAGCTAACTACTAGTAGTTCGAGTCGATGAGTTCACTGCCCTCATGGCGAATCTCTGCATCGCGATACAAGAAGTGACCAATGAGAGCGGCAAGAGCAGCTGTTGACAAACCAACAACGATGGGAAACGCGAGAAGCGCTACAACAAGAATGATGGGACCTGGCATGACTTACTTACCTTTCGATTCGGGCTTGAACGCCCATGCTTCGATTTCTACTGCGCCACCAAATGGAAGCGATGCAACACCAATGGTGCTACGTGCAGGACGTGCTGTGCCGAAACCTTTTGCGTAAGCCTCATTGAAAGTTGCAAACGTATCCATGTCGGTAAGGAAGCAGAGAGTCTTTGCAATGTCATTGATGCTTGCACCCATAGAAGCAAGTTGAGCTTTCAAGTTCACAATTGCTTGATTGGTCTGTGCAAGGACACCACCTTCAACAATTGCTCCGTCTTTCATTCCGAGCTGGCCGGACACGATGATCCATTCGCCTGCGCGAACAACGGGGGTATATGGGGGCTGCGGTGCTGCTGACATAGACCCAACCTTACGCCACAGCGCCAAGTGCGTACGATTGAATCTCATGGCCCCTTTCCCCGTTTACAGCCGTCGCCGGTTTCTGGCGCTTTCAGCCTCATTGGGGCTTGGCGGTTTGGTTGCCGCTTGCGGGGGCTCATCATCAAGTTCCGGGGCCATCGATGGCATCTCTGGCACGTTGCAAGTAGTGAAGCGATTTCCAACCACTGGTTTGGTGCCTGGTTCTATTCGTCTTCCCATTTCACTAGCTGACACTTCTGGGGTTTTAACAACAGATGGAAAAGTGAAATTGCCCCAGACCTTGACGGGGAAAGTTATTGACGCAGCATCAGGTGATGTTGTTACATCTGTATCTGCAGAAAAACATGATGCAAATATGCGAACTCCGTATTGGCCATTCATTGTTGATGTGCAAAAAGTTGGTGTCTACCTTTTGATACTTGACGCGGCGCCCGAATCAGAGATGTCATTTCAAGTGGAAGAACGCAAGAACGTGTTGAGTCCGTTAGTGGGCGATGCGTTGCCTCCGTTTGATACACCAACAGTTGATAACAAACGTGGTGTTGACCCCATCTGTACTAGCCCTCAAGGCACATGCCCTTTCCATGAGGTCACGTTGACTGAGGCACTACAGAGCGGAAAACCGGTCGTGTACTTCATTGGTACTCCGGCCTATTGCAAAACAGGCACATGTGCACCAGGCCTTGATGCACTTATTGCATTATCGAAAAAAGTTGGTGAAGCCGCTGTGTTCGTACATGCCGATGTCTACACAGACAAAACAGCAACTACTGCTGCGCCAGCGGTTCTGGCGTACAAGTTGGCATACGAGCCATTGCTGTACATCACAGATGCAAAAGGTGTGTTGGTGAACAGGCTTGACGCAGTGTTCGACGTAACTGAAATGAGCAGAGCGTTAGCTGCTGCAGGAATTAGCTAAACGACTTACCGCAACCGCATGAGCGTGTTGCAGATGGGTTTGTGATTGCGAAACCTTGTTCGTTCAGACCATCTTTGTAGTCAAGGCTTGCGCCTTCAAGCATGGGAGCTGATGCTGGGTCAACAACAACGCGCACTGCACCGAATGTGAGTGTGATGTCGTCGGTAGCAATGTCGCCATCGAAGTACATGTCGTATGAGAAACCTGAGCAACCGCCAGACTTCACTGCGACGCGAAGGGCCATCTCTGATGCGCCTTCTGCTTCGAGAAGCTGGGCTACTTTGCTTGCTGCATTGTCTGTGAGAGTGATCATGGTGGACCTTTCGAAGCGGGTTCCTGTACTTCCCCAATATTAGGCACAGGGAATGGCATTAACAATACGCCAGTAGGATTAATTATGTGAGCAAGAGAGCCGTTGCAGCGCCCTCCATCGAGGAGGTCCAAAACCTGCTCCGTGCTGTCATAGACCCCGAATTGGGCGACAACATCGTCGATTTGGGCATGGCTGGGGCCATCACCATGGCTGATGGCGTCGTCACTATTGGCGTGAAACTCACCATTCGGGGCTGCCCATTGCGCGCCCAGATTCAAAAAGACATCCGTTCTCGCCTCGAGGTGCACCCCTGGGTCACCAAAGTAAAGATCGATTGGGGCGAGATGACGCCCGAGGAGCGCACCGATGTCATGTCACGCGCCAGGTGGAATGCGCGTGAGAACGCCACCGATACTGCCGTGCCATTGTCTGCACGTGTCCTTGCAATTGCTAGCGGTAAGGGCGGAGTCGGTAAATCTTCTGTCACTGTGAACTTGGCAGCTGCACTTGCAGCAGCCGGAAAAACTGTTGGCGTTCTTGATGCTGACATTTGGGGATTCTCTATCCCCCGCATGTTGGGCATGCCGGACCGTTTGGAAGCAGCAGCTGTTCCTGGCCACGACAAGCCAATGATTATTCCGAACGAACGTGTCATCGGAAACGGATTGCTGAAAGTCGTGTCAACAGGAATGTTGGTGGAAGACGAAGGCACTGCGCTGATGTGGCGTGGCCTCATGCTGACAAAAGCTGTTGAGCAATTTCTCAATGATGTCAATTGGGGTCAACTTGATTACTTGTTGATTGATATGCCGCCAGGAACTGGTGACGTGCAAATGGGTCTTGCTCGCATGTTGCCACGCACAGATTTACTGATTGTCACTACTCCTGCAGTGTCTGCGCAGAAAGTTGCAATCCGTGCAGCCGATATGGCTCGCAGAAGTTTCCTACGAGTTGCTGGTGTTATTGAAAACATGAGCGAGTTCACATGTGATCACGGCGAGTCGTATGCGTTGTTTGGCATAGGTGGCGGACAAGCGCTTGCTGATGAAGTTGGTGTTGAACTTC
>CALPPK020000089.1 GCA_943325435.2 Bifidobacterium breve | reverse complement strand
TAGAAGATGCCATAGTTCTGGCACGTTGCCTGTCAGATGTAAACACAAGCGATACAGCTAGGGCATTACGTCGATACGAAGATGCGCGTCAGGGCCGCACGGCACAGGTGCAAACATCGTCGTTGATGAATAGAGACTTGTTTCATATGGTTGATGGCCAAGAACAAAAAGATCGAGACATGATTTTCTCGATAAGCCCGCCGGGAATGTCAATTCTCGACTGGGTCTACGAGTACGACGCACTCACTGTCGCTGTCTAGACAAACAAAAAGGCCGCACAGTTTCCTGTGCGGCCTTTTTGTTTGTAGTACTTCAGGTGTTATTCGAAGTAGACACGACTTCCGTCAGCTCCGGAGCCTGCTGCAACGTCTACGTAGAAGCCACGATTGTCCTGACCCACTGTTGTCCCAAGCGCCGCAGTGCCACCAGGAATGGTGTACGCAGGTGTGATTACTACTCCGCCACTTTCAACCCAGTAGCCGATTGTTCTACAACCACGCCACGTACATTTCAGTTTGTACATACGTACCTTGATCGTGGGGGTCGTGACTGCAGGGACATGCACCGACGGGAATGAGAATCCTGCTGAAGACTGGAGGCTTCCATTTCCAATTCGCATTCCCCTCTCCGAAAAGATTATTTGTCCTGTACCTCGTACTTTGACGTCAACTTCGAAGTCATCACTGTCGTATCCCAATGTCTTGTCGAACCAAAAACCGACTTCTTTTTCGAAGGCCCAGTTGTTTGGATCAAGGCTGAACTCAAAATCGCGTCGTGCATCACCATAGAACTGTGTTGAACCCCAGACTTTTGCGTGGATCACATTGTCTGGTGTCCCGCAAAGAATGTCCCTGCAGTTCCAGATCTGCAACTGGTTCTGAATTGATCCATATGAAGGCCAGCCTGGAATTTCAAGTCCGCCACCGACAAATATGTGGAAACCAAACTTCTTACCAGGGTATGACTTGAGGAAAAGTTCAGCTCGTCCCTTCATCACACCATAGACACTTTGGGTTTGAATTCCTTTGAATTCAAACCCTTGCGCGTTGGACTTCAAGTAAAACTGATACTCGCCGAGGTTGATACCAAATGGGGTGTAGAGGCCATAAGCGTCCATTTCAATTCCGCCCATTGCGTCAAAGCTTCCCTTCAAACGTCCCTGAACTCCGTAACCCTTTAGTCCACCACTGAAAGTCAGACTGTTTTTGGAATCACTACGAGCGATTGTTCCCAATGTTTCTTCAAATTCAAATCCGCCAATTGAGAACGCACCAATCGCAAAGTCGATGTTGATGTCAAGTGGCAAAAAGCTAATAACGCCATTCACGACGACTGGTACCCCACCGAACTTGCCATCAAATGCGATAGCGAATCCTTCTGGATAATCCACACCACCAATTGTTGTGCCAGTTGTTGAATATGAGAATGCAAGGTAACGAGCTGACAGCATGTTCTGAATGTTGAAAATGTCGGCAGAGCCGTCAGCCTGTGATCCGACTGACATACCTAATGTGAGGCCGGTTGTTCCAAATTCAATAGCTGTTGTGAACTGTGTGCCTGGGTTTACTCCCATTTCCCGAAGGAAGGTTGGAAGAGTTCCTGATAGCGAGACACCAATAGCTGCCGGTGTGGTACCCACGATTGTGAACTTTCCACTGATGGAGTTGATGTCCATTCCAGCAACTCCAAGGAAATTCTTCAGTCCAACATTGTTGTTCATCAGTTCAACTTCAATTGTGTTTTTTGCTGGGGTGTATCTTCCCCTCAAATCAAGTGGCATAAGAAAGCCTGGAACTTCAATTTGAGTTTTTGCGAAAATCTCAAAGTATGAATCCGAGCCGTTTACAAAGACGTCAAGATAAGTCTTCAACACCGTAAATGCATAGCCCTTACCAGCAGGCAACTTAATGGACGAGTTAGGAATCTCTGCTACTGCTTTGAAATTGTTTGGGCCGTATGAATAAAACTGCGTAAAGTTAAGCGCCGAACATTCAAATCCAAGCAACTTGCAGAAGTCGGACGGCATCACAACGGGGGGTTGCCCCGTCTGAACTGTTACTCCGACTGTGGTGTTTGTTTTTGAGACAGAGTTATCTTTTGGCGTATGCGGCGTAAGTACGCCGTTGTCCTTCTTCTGATTTGATTTTTTGTTGGCGTTCGGATTTGGTTTTTTCGCATCACCGGCAGCATTTTTTGTACGCGGCTTGGCTGCCAGATCAGTTTTGAGAATACTGGAAGGCCAGTCGTTCGGTTTTTTGGCAACTACTTTTTCTTCTTTTGAGGTTGATCCCGAAGAGCAAGCAGTTGCACTGATGACCAATGCAATTACTAACGGGAAGGACAGTTTTTTCAGTTTCATGATTCTCCTGATAGGCAACCCTTAAAAGTTAGCGACTTTTCCGCCCACGAACAAACATGGACTGTTCGTGAGGCAGGAGACAGTTGTCACCCAAATAGGGGGTTCAGGGCCTTGGCCGCTGGAGAGGCACGTTTTTGGGTGCCCAGAACTGGGCGAGTGGGCCTAGAGACCGCTAATTGGTTGCCGTCTAGGCAGGCGGGAAGAGCTGAGACATCTCGACAAGGCGACTGTCAAGAAGTGCGGCGTGGCGCACTTTGGCGATCTCGCGGTACTTCGCGTTATCAACCTTGTCGATGAAGTGCTGACGAGTGGGGTAACGCACAAGAATTGCGAGGTCCCAATCTTCGTCTCCGATGACGGTGTTCTTTGGCAGTCCCATCCAAATTGGGTCACTTCCGAACTTCACGTCTTCAGATTCATTCAGTTCGCCGTATCGACGGAATGCTTGACCGCCGGTCATGCCGTCAACGCCGAAACCGTCAAGGGCAATGTCTCGAAACTTCAACAAGTTCAGCATGACGATTGATTCAGTGGGGTCAAGTAGGCGCATCGCGTCAATAGCTGCGTCGTTTGCTTCGATATGTTGCATTTGGCAACTGTATAACTAAAAGATCACTCCACGCACACACAGAATTCCAATGACGAGGACTGCGACTCCGAGGAATTTGGATACGGCCGTGGATGGCCAATCTTTACTTTCGCGTGCGAACCAATCGGCGGCTCCCAATGCAATGCCGGGGATACTCAATAAGACGAACGCATACAGAAGTGTATTTGGCGAATCACCGTAACGATTGTTAACCAACATTCCCCACCACAACGCGACAAACAACATCGTCACCACACGAAAAAGATTTCGCGGCAGGTATCGATGCACAAAAGCAAAATTTGGAAAGTGCTCAGTGAACTGGCCGATAACTTTCGGAATGAAGAACATGGCGCCACCAACCCAAAGTGCCCAGTTATTCCCAATAAAGGTTGCTGCTACAAATAAGAACAGTGCGGTACGAATTAACAGCGATGCAAAGGGTTGCCCATTTACTACCTCGCGGAATTCCTCAACTTCAACAATTCGTAGTCTTTGTGGTGAATAGGCGCGGGCAACGTTTTCAAATATCCATCGTGATGCAATGGCGAGAAGGACTACTAGTTGTATGAGGTCAGTTCGGTCTGAGTGCAAGGGCTTATATGTCGTCAATGATGGCAGTGCTCCGTACATGCCTCCAGCTGCCCATGCCCCAAAGAGTGCACTCAGCACGAAATCCTTCAGTCGGTTCCAATGAATCTGATCTTCACTTGAATCACGTCGGAACGGTCGAGTAGCTGCAGCTATTAGTGGTGGTGCGAATGAGAAGACTGCGATGCCAAGAAAACCTCGAACTGAATCGATGGAGGTGAATCCGCCACCGAGCAAGAGAGCTATTCCGAAACTGAGTGTGAACAGCATTCCCGCAAACGCGTCAATAACTCCCAGAATGCAAATTGCAATAACCAATTCCAGCGAAGGAATCATGACGACAAAGCTCGTATTGAAAGCACTTGCAATACCCACCGCAACAGCTGCAAATGGCACTAAGAGCCACATGAAACCGAGCAACGTTCGCGCGTATGCGCCGTCATCGGCAACTCGAGCAATCATTGGTGAAATTCGGTCAAACGAAGAAGCGATCTTGTTGAGAAGTGTGTCAATCCATTCAAAACGTGGAGTTCGTAATCGGTCTTCGCGCAGTTCATTTGAGTGAATTCCGTATTCCGCACCGACTGAAGTTATTTCTCCACCGGCTTCTTCGCGTTCAACACTCTCGCTGCTTGGCGAGTCATTGGTTGCTGAATCATTTGGCGTGTTCGATGAGGCTGCATCACCTGAGTTCTTGCGAGAGACCGCCAATAACGCAAGTGCTGATGCCAACAGCGCAATCGTTGCTGAGTTACTCATGGGTGGTGCGGGCGGTGGAGTATCGCTCGTTGACGGCTTCGCGACTGCGGGCACGACAACTTCAGGAGTTGGGACTATCTCTACGGCAACTTCCACAACACGTAACGTGCCGTCGGGTGCAATGCCATTCAATTGTGCGGTGTGATCACCGGGGGGTACTGCATCGCCAATGGAGTATTCCTCAGTGAAATTTCCATTGGCGTCTACTTGCAACTCCCCCAGTTTTGTCGGAGTTGAAAAGAGCCATGTTGATGCTGGTGTAAATGGTTTTAGTCCGCCACCGGCAATGGTGATGAAGTCGTTGGCCTCAAAGATCGGCATACCGCGAGTATTCAAGCGCAAAGTGACTGAGGATTTAACTCTTGCGCCTATTTTTATCATTAGGCCTTCACTGGTGGTGATGGTGAGCGATGTCGCACCCTTATCAACTTTGACCCATCCGTCTTTAGGCATGCCAGCAATTGCTGCAACATCTTCAACCTTTTTTTCTATCCCGGACGTGTCATTGGGAATAAGAGAATTGGGGAGTGTGGTGGTTGTAGTTGGTACGGCTGTTGGCGTGATGGTTGTTGATGTTGTTGATGTTGTTGATCTAGCAGCGGCGACAGTCGTGGTTGTCGGCGCAACTGTTGTAGTTGTCGGCGCAATCGTTGTCGAAGTAGTCGTAGTGGTTGGTGCAACTGTTGAAGTGGTCGTGGTTGTCGGCGCAACTGTTGTAGTTGTCGGCGCAACGGTTGTTGAAGTAGTTGAAGTTGTCGATGTTGTTGGAATTGTTGTGTCGATAATTAGTGTCAGCGCAGAACTTTGCAGTGAGTCATTGCCAGCACTGTCGGTAACTACTGCTGTCACAGACCATGTGCCATCGGTCAGAGTCGCCAATTCGCATGTAGTGGCCACGGCTGTGTCATAGGTACAGGTGATGGTTGTTGAACCATTTACTGCAGTCATCGTGATTATGTCACCCGTTTGTACTCCAGAGACACCGATGTCGGGTGTGGTATCAGACGTGGTGTTATCAGTTGACGATGATCCGGTATCTGATGCTGCATCAAGGTCTGGAAGTGAAGGCCTGCTGGGTGCCGTTGTATCTATGACAATGCTGAGAGGTGTAGATGCCCCAGAAGCATTGTTCTGACTGTCAACTCGACTGGAAGTTACGGACCATGTGCCGTCAGCCATTGTTGGTAGGTCACATGTAGTCACACTTGACGACGCAACGTAACTGCACGTGACGGTTGTTGCACCCTTAGTTGCAGTCATCGTGACGGTGTCACCATCAGTGGCCCCGCTTGCTCCCACAGTCGGAGTTGCATCTTTTGTTTCGTTGTCACTTGTGGAACTTCCAGTGTCCGAAGAAGTGTCGAGATCGGGTGTGTTCGGAGCTGAGATTGCAGCAACGGTGATACTCAGGGTTGACGTTGTTGCTCTGCTCAAAACGTCTGTTACCGAATAGGAAAGTGGTGTGACTGTCCCCGTAAAACCGCTTGATGGTGTGAACGTCACGATGCCTGTCGACGTGTTTACAGCCCAGTCGCCTTCGCCGTTGACTGTGACACTTTGTTCAGTGCATGTCGGCGGTGTGTCGCTTGTTCCGCATAGCAGTAAAGAACTCGGAGTAATTCCGGTCCCGGTGTCGTTGTCAAGTGGCGAC
>CALPPK020000088.1 GCA_943325435.2 Bifidobacterium breve | reverse complement strand
TTCCGTCAGGGTGCATCACCGTTGGGCGCCTTGGTGCAAAATTGGTTCCGTTTGATCAGTTAGCCAATGAAGGTGTCACGTTGTTTACAGATGACGGCACTGGGGTGCAAGACGCTTTAGTAATGCAGCGCGCACTGATGGCAGCAAAACGACTGAACGTGACCCTGTCTCAACACTGCGAAATCGCAAGCCTGACCGTAGGTGCAGTGATGCATGATGGGGCATGTTGCTCCACGATGGGAGTTCCAGGATGGCCGTCAGTAGCTGAAGAAGAAATGGTGCGCCGCGACATTCAACTTGTACGAATGACGGGAGCACGGGAACACTTCATGCATTTGTCTACACAGGGAAGTGTTGAATTGGTTCGGGCAGCAAAGGCTGAAGGGCTTCCTGTAACGGCTGAAGTTACTCCTCACCACATTTCGCTCACTGATGAACTACTCACTGGGTTTGATCCGATTTTTAAGGTGAATCCTCCGTTGCGCACGATGGCTGATATCAAGGCCCTGCATGAAGGTCTTGCAGATGGAACCATCGACGCGATTGCTACTGATCATGCCCCACACGCTGGCCACACAAAAGAGCAAACACTTGATACGGCTCCACCAGGAATGTTGGGGCTCGAAACAGCACTCGGAGTTGTCAACACAGCAATCAGTCTCTCTCCGCAAAAAATCGCTGCTCTTATGTCATGGAACCCAGCCGTCATTGCAAACATCTCTGACCATCAAGGTCGCCCGATTGCAGTCGGGGAGCCAGCTCACATCGCAGTATGGGATACAACCACTGTGTGGTCGGTATCTCGCGATCAACTGGCAAGTCGCAGCACTAATACGCCGTATCACGGCATGGAACTTCGTGGCCGCGTGCGGCACACGATCTACAACGGCCAGTTGGTCGTGCAGGAAGGGAAGGCACTCGCGTGAGTACCGACATTACAAATATTGCACTCGTGCTTGAAGACGGTTCTGTCTTTGAAGGAGAAGCAGTTGGGTATATGCCAGAGAACGGCATTGCAGCGGGTGAAGTTGTGTTCCACACCGCATTGACTGGATATCAAGAAGTGTTCACTGATCCGTCGTATGCCGGTCAAATCATTACCTTCACCACATCTCACATTGGCAACTATGGAGTAACGCCGATTGACTCAGAATCACGCGGAACATTTGCTCGCGGCGTCATCATGCGCGACATGGCTCGCCGTCACAGCAATTGGCGCAGCGAGTCAGATCTTGATGCAATGTTGAAGGCGCAAAAACTTCCCGGCGTAGCCGGATTAGATACTCGCCGTCTTACGCGACTACTTCGCGACTCTGGGTCATTGCGTGGCGCATTCGGAACAGCTGACCAAGCCCAGTTGCTTGCAGCGGCAAAGAACGAAAAGGGAACCTCTGGAATTGACTTAGTGTCTGAAGTAACGACCCCACAGGCATACACAGTCGGTAACGGCAAGTTCAATGTGGTCGCATACGACTTCGGTATCAAGACCACAATCCTTCGCCACTTGTCTGAAATCGCAACGGTGACAGTCGTCCCCGCCAGCATGACTGCTGAAGAGGTTCTGTCCTTGTCGCCATCCGGAGTGTTCTTGTCAAACGGCCCCGGTGACCCAGAAATGGTCAAGGGCGCCACAGAAGCAATCCGTTCAATTGTTGAAGCAGGAACACCGACCTTTGGAATCTGTCTCGGCCATCAGTTGCTGTCACGAGCATTCGGCGGGCACACATTCAAGTTGCCGTTCGGTCACCATGGTGCCAATCATCCAGTGCGACATATTTCTACCGGAACGGTTGAAATCACCAGCCAAAACCACAACTTCTGTGTCGACCCAGATTCTTTGTCGGGAGTTGCAGACATCACACACGTGAATCTCAATGACCACACCAATGAAGGAATGCGCTTACGTGACCTTCGTGCGTTCAGTGTTCAGTATCACCCTGAAGCGGGGCCAGGCCCACATGACAGCCACTATCTATTCGGACAATTCGCAGAACTCATGGAGAAAAAATAATGCCTCGCCGCAATGATCTACACACAATTCTTATTATCGGCTCAGGTCCAATTGTTATTGGTCAAGCGTGCGAGTTTGACTATTCAGGTACTCAGGCATGTCGTGTACTGAAAGAAGAGGGCTACAGAGTCATTCTTGCTAACTCAAACCCAGCGACCATCATGACGGACCCAGACTTTGCGGACCGCACATATATTGAGCCGTTGACGCCAGAAATTTTGGCTCGAATCATCGAACGCGAAAAACCAGATGCTGTGCTGCCAACACTTGGTGGGCAAACAGGCCTGAACCTTGCAATGGCTCTTTTCGAAAAAGGACTTGTCGGTGTTCCTGGTACACCAGAACTGATCGGTGCGAATGCTGAAGCGATTGCCACTGCAGAAGATCGTGACAAGTTCAAGCAAGCAATGATTGAAATCGGTCTCAGTGTTCCTCGCAGCGGTATTGCGCACAACATGGATGAAGCAACAGAAGTCCTGAAAGAAATCGGTCTTCCCGTGATTATTCGTCCTGCGTACATCCTTGGTGGACGCGGTACCGGAATTGCAAACACAATGGAAGAGTTCCTGAAGCTTGCTTCGAACGGACTTGATGCAAGTCCAATCAGGGAAATTCTTGTTGAGACTTCAATTGTTGGTTGGAAGGAATACGAACTTGAGGTGATGCGTGATCATGCTGACAACTGCGTCATCATCTGCAGCATCGAAAACTTTGACCCCATGGGCGTACACACGGGTGACTCAATTACTGTCGCTCCAGCACAAACTTTGTCTGATGTGGAGTACCAGAAAATGCGCGATGCAGCGTTCGCATGTATTCGACGCGTTGGCGTGGAAACTGGTGGTTCAAACGTTCAGTTCGCATTGAATCCTGCAAATGGTGATCTCGTAGTTATTGAAATGAACCCACGCGTATCGCGCTCATCAGCCTTGGCCTCTAAAGCCACAGGGTTTCCCATCGCGAAGATTGCAGCCAAGCTTGCGGTTGGTTACACCCTCGATGAGATTCCAAACGACATCACGAAGATGACCCCAGCAAGTTTTGAACCAACCATCGACTATGTGGTTACAAAGATCCCGCGTTGGGCCTTTGAAAAGCTTCCGGGTACATCTGGAGTATTGGGCACTCAGATGCAGAGCGTCGGAGAAGTGATGTCTATCGGACGTACTTTTCCTGAAAGTTTGCAAAAAGGTCTTCGCTCACTTGAGCAGGGCAGGCTTGGTCTGAACTGCGACAGTGGCGAGTCGTTATACGACGCCCTCAGTGACGAGGAGCTCTTACAGAAAGCAGCCATCGCCACACCCGAGAGAATTTTCCAAGTTGGAGAAGCACTCAACAGAGGCATGGGCGTTGATCGAGTTCATGATGCGACGAAAATTGACGTGTGGTTCCTCGACCAGATGCAGATCATCATTGATGAACGTCATTCGTTGACAGGGAAATCCCTTAATCAACTCGGTCGCCATGAACTGCGCCGTGCAAAACGACTCGGGTTCTCTGATGGTCAGCTTGCATACGTTTTGAAGGAAGACGAAATGGCAGTTCGCTCGTATCGTGAATCACTCGGAGTTATCCCGACTTACAAGACAGTTGATACTTGCAGCGCTGAATTTGATGCACAGACCCCGTATCACTACTCAACATATGAAGATGAAAACGAAGTACGACCATCCAGCAAACCTCGGGTGATCATTCTTGGTTCCGGACCGAACCGCATTGGTCAAGGAATTGAATTCGATTACTGCTGTGTGCATGCAAGTTTCGCATTACGCGCTGCTGGTTATGAGACCGTCATGGTTAACTGCAACCCAGAAACCGTCTCAACCGACTACGACACATCTGATCGCCTCTACTTTGAACCACTTACTCGTGAAGACGTGTTGAATGTGATTGCGGCTGAGACGCTTGCATCTGGTGGTGTGGCTCCAAAGGTAATTGTTGGGCTTGGTGGCCAAACGCCTTTGAAGTTGTCTGGGCTTATTGATCCGGCACTCATTGCCGGAACCTCTCCTCATTCGATCGACCTTGCCGAAGACCGTGAGAAGTGGAATCAGTTATGTGATTCACTATCCATTCCGCAGCCTCCAGGAGGAACAGCAGTTACCTTCGCAGAAGCAAGCGTGATCGCGCAACGGGTTGGATATCCAGTGTTGGTTCGCCCAAGTTATGTGCTTGGTGGGCGAGCAATGCAGATTGTTCACGATGCGCAAGCTTTGGAAAGCGCTATGGATCAAATGGCACGAGATGGAAGTCTCGGAAAAGAAGGTGGACTTTCCGCTGAGCGTCCAGTCCTTATTGACCATTTCTTGGAAGACGCGACAGAAGTCGACGTAGATGCGATTCGTGACCACACTGGCGAGGTTCTCATTGGTGGCGTGATGGAACACGTGGAAGAAGCGGGCGTTCACTCTGGTGACTCTGCGTGTGCGATTCCACCACAAACACTTCCGGCCTGGGTGGTGGAAGTTATCAGTGCGTACACCACCTCAATTGCTAACTCGCTAGATGTTCGCGGTCTGATCAATGTGCAGTTCGCTGTTCTCGGAACCACAGTTTTTGTGATTGAAGCAAACCCGCGTGCTTCACGCACGGTTCCATTCGTTGCGAAGGCAACAGGTGTGCCGTTGGCCAAGGTGGCGAGCCGCGTGATGTTGGGTGCAACGCTTGCCGAACTGCGTGTAGAAGGATTGCTGGTCCCGCCAGTAACAGGCGGCCATGTTTCAGTTAAGGAAGCAGTACTGCCGTTCAACCGTTTCCCTGAAGTTGATACAGCCCTCGGGCCAGAAATGCGTTCAACGGGTGAAGTGATGGGCATCGATAGAACCTTTGGGCGCGCGTTTGTTAAATCACAAACAGCCGCCGGAACTGTTCTACCGACCTCAGGCATGGTTTTCTTGTCATTCAATGATGGTGACAAGCCGGCGGGAATTGTTGTTGCGAAGCGTTTGCGAGACCTGGGTCTTGGTGTTGCCGCAACAACAGGAACTGCAAACTACCTAGCTAAGTTCGGGCTACCAGTTGATCGCATTGTCGGCAAGCTGTCTGAGATTGAAGGATCCGCTCTTGAGAATGCAGCAGCGTTAGTAGCAAATGGCGAAATTAGTTTTGTGGTGAATACTCCTCATGGGCGCGGCTCTCGTCAAGATGGGGAGGCGATTCGTAAAGCCGCTAATGCAAATGGCGTATCGTCGGTAACAACTGTTGAAGCTGCCTTGGCGGCTGTTAACGGTTTGTGGGAGCAACGTTCAAGCGAGGTCGAAGTGAGATCACTGCAGGAATATCACGGCAGAGCATGACAATGCGGCGCGGTGCGCGTTATCTCGATGCCATGGGTGGCGTAGATGTTGGGGGAGTGCTTCTCTCTAATCCATTCATGACTGCTTCAGGCACAAGCGGGCACGACACCGAACTTTCTGGATACATGCCATTGCATCGTCTTGGTGCAGTAGTAGTGAAGAGCTTGTTCCATGAACCGTGGCCGGGTAATCCGTCCCCACGCGTACATGTTGCTGCAAGCGGCATGATGAATGCTGTCGGTTTGCAAGGCCCTGGTGTCGTGTCATGGATTCACGAGTCTCTTCCGAAACTTGAATCTGAAGGCGCAGTTGTTATTGCGAGCATTTGGGGTCGCACCGTTCACGAGTATGTTTTAGCGGCCGAACAATTAGTTGCTGCTGGCAATCGAATCAATGCCATTGAAGTGAACCTGTCATGTCCGAATCTTGAGGGACGCAGTGGAATCATTGCGCATGATCCTTCACTTGCTGGTCAGATAATTTCAGCGGTGTGTGCTCGGTCACAGGTCCCTGTATGGGCCAAGTTAAGTGCAAATACAGATCGCATTGTTGAAGTTGCTACAACTGTGTCTGATGCCGGAGCATCCGCTGTCACCGTGATGAACACGATGCTTGGTATGCAGATTGATGTTCGTACATCTCGCCGGAGCCTCGGTAACGGTGGCGGGGGATTATCTGGTCCCGCAGTGCACCCCATTGCAGTACGTGCTGTTCATGAC
>CALPPK020000087.1 GCA_943325435.2 Bifidobacterium breve | reverse complement strand
TCTCTGTTGCAAAGACGACTTTGACTAAACCCTGCACAAAGCACTCTTCGACTGCCTCTTTGAACATCGGAATCATGCCCGCGTGGTGACATGAAATTCCACTAGCAACATCGTCAATGAAATGGTGATATTCAAGTGCGTCTTTATCGTCTGCTGTGAGATTCTCGCAGTGTCGTTCCACGATTTCGCGAATTTGAATTTCTTCTTCAAGCGATGTCAACACCATTCCAGCGTTCATACATGAATGAACTGCGTCCTCGCATTGGGCTCTGCTGAAGATGAAGACAATTGCCGGGAGCATTGATTTGTCTTCAAGTAGTTCAACTATTTCAGGACGGGTAGGCGGCGAAAATCGCCTAGGTTTCTTGCCACCGTTCTGACCTGAACGGCCTCGAATTTGTGTGGCGTTTGATAAGAGTCGTTGTACGTGACGGTTGGGCTCGCCTGCAACGACAGTTTCAAACATCTCACATTGCTTGGATGCGTTATCAAACAACGCAAAGTGATTGACAAGTTCGATGGGTCGCGTTGTCTCTACGACAACATCAGTTCGGCCCCGCACTGTGGAGAGCCAGTCCCCAACTTCATCCGCATTAGACACCGTCGCAGACAAACACACCAGTTGCACTTCGGGATCAAGTTGGATGATTACTTCTTCCCACACTGGTCCGCGATATGCGTCTTGCAGGTAATGAACTTCGTCCAAAATCACAACGCCCAAATCGTCTAGGCGACCAGATTGTGAGTAAATCATGTTGCGCAGCACCTCTGTAGTCATCACCACTACTGGCGCTTCAGCATTGACTGCATTGTCCCCCGTTACTAGTCCCACTTTGTGAGCGCCGTACAAGGTCTGTAGGTCTCGATACTTCTGGTTGGACAACGCCTTTATGGGAGTTGTGTAGAACGCACGAAGACCAAGTGAACGAGCCCTAGCAATCGCGTACTCCGCAATAAGGGTTTTGCCCGAACCAGTAGGTGCCGCGACCAATACTGACGCGTCGGCATCAATTGAATTCATAGCCTTAACTTGGAAAACGTCCGGTTCGTAATCTAGAGACTGAAGAAATGCAGCGCGAACGTCAGACACCTTTAGGCAGTCCTTCGTCGCGTTAGTAGCCAACCAATGAGAACCGCGATCAAGTACAAAATTGTTAACGGAATCGCCAGCGCGAGAAGACTTATGGGGTCTCCTGAGGGTGTGATTCCGGCTGACGCCACGAATATGCCCATGATGGCGTATCGCCATTGTTTTATCAATGTCTTTGGAGTCACCGCTGAAACTAATTGCAGAAAGACAAGCAGAACTGGGCTAAGAAAACCCACGCCAAATGCCAGCATCATCATCACAACGAGATTGATGTATTTCGTAACTTGGTACGCCTGTGTAACGTCACTGCCAGACCATGAGATTAAGAATTCCAAAGCTTTGTCAAGAGTCCAATAAGCCAAGTAGCAACCGAATGAGAAAAGAACTACCGAGGAAGCTATAAACGGCACCGCATAGTTCTTCTCACGCTTAGACAGCGCCGGCACAATGAATCGCCAAATTTGCCAAAGGATTACCGGTAGAGCAAGTACGAGGCCTCCGTAGAGACAGACTCGCATTCGAGCAGTGAAGCCATCTAGTGGTCCAAGCGAGAAGAGAGAGCCATCGCATTTAAAGTCGGGACGTCTCGAGCACAGATTCGTGTACGGAGTTGTAAGAACGTTCTTCAACTGGTCATAGAAGGCCAGTAGTACCAAAGTAGAGATTCCTATAGCTAGAACACTTCGTACGAGTCGCATCCGTAACTCACGTAAGTGATCCATCATGGACATCGCAGCTATTGGCTGTGCCGAAATATCACTCATCGTCAGCGTTGGGAAGTGGAGTCTCTACGGGAGTAGAGAAATCAGGCTTTGGGTACGTGGTCTTTTCTGGTCGCATGGGAGGCGAAGGCTCGTTATCAACCAGTCCGAAACCGTGACGCATTTGGTCGGCTGTCGATTTCAGTTCGTTTATTGGCTCAGAAAATGTCTGTCTGAATTCCTTTTCGTAACCACTGGCTGCGCGACGGAGATCTCCGTAGATCTTGCCTCCCCTACGGATTACGCCAGGGAGACGATCTGGCCCAAGGACAACGAGACCTGCAACGAGCAGAAAAATTATCTCGCTACCTGACATGTTGAACACCCGTTAAGCATAGAAGCAGGCACCTAGTGTTGGAGGGTGCAGCAACGCATTGCCTCCCTTCGTCCAGACCCAATCGCCTTCGCCCACAGAGGCGGAATGGCGCACGCACCCGAAAACACTCTCGAGGCTTTTTCGCTCGCGCTGCGGTTGGGAGCGAATGGACTTGAGACGGATGCCTGGACAACCTCTGACGGTCACGTCGTTCTCGACCATGACGGAGTTGTCAGAAAAATGGCGCGAAATCGGCCCATCTCAACCCTTCGCCTGTCAGAGTTGCCGTCTCATATTCCAACTCTTGACGCTCTGTTTGAAAAGTGCGGAACGGATTTTGACCTCAGCGTTGACATCAAGGACGAGCAGAGCTTTGCGCGAACCGCCGAGACAGCGCGAAACTCTGGCTTCGACGAATCCCGTTTGTGGTTATGTCACTATTCCAGTGCAGTTGTAATTGCCCAGAGGTCTCAGCTTCCTAATGTCCGACTCGTTGATTCAACTCGGTTGTCGCGAATCAAAGAAGGATTAGAGATGCGTTGCGCAAAGTTGTTTGCCAACGGAATTGATTGCCTAAACATGCATCACACCGACTGGACAGGCGGCTCGACAACATTGGTGCACAAATTTGGCATGTACGCATTCGGTTGGGACTGTCAATTCGATTATGTCCTGTCAACGTCATTTCGCATGGGATTAGATGCCGTTTTCAGTGATCACGTAGACACAATGGTTGAGACCTACGAAAAAGAAATTGGTTACGTTCCGCGAACGTAGTGTTTATAACGTTGAAATACGGTTAAGCGGCCACACGACTGCAAAGGCTCTGCCAACAACCAAGCTCTCAGAAATTGGACCAAAGCTTCTGCTATCAAATGACTCAGGCCTGTTGTCACCCATTACGAAGATTTTCTTCTTCGGTATTGTTTGAACTGGCAGATTTGTAACGCGGCATCTACTCACGAGATCAGCTTGACCGAAAACTTCTGTATCAAGGTACGGCTCCACCATTGGTTTCGAATTGACAATGACGACACAGTTCTTGATTTCAATGGTGTCGCCTGGCAACGCGATCACGCGTTTGATGAGATCATCATGTTGGACTGTTCCGTCGCTTGTGGTCACACGATCAAAGACCACAACATCGCCTCGATGTATTCCGTGCAACCGGTAACTCAGTTTGTTAACGAGCACACGGTTATTGCCAAAAAGCGTTGTTTCCATGGAAGGGCCACTGATGTAGAACTGCTGAAGCACATACACACGCACAAGGAGTGCAGCCCCGAGAGCCAACACAACTACTAGAAACCAGTCGCGTAGTGCCTTTGTCACAGGATGAATTTCAGGCGACTCTGTAGGTGTGGTCTGCTCCGTCATGAAGGCTCTACGCTACCCCTCGCTGCGGGTGTGGACCCGTCCTTCAACACGGCACTGACGGCCGAAAGTCAGACACAGATAGACAGGGCGCCACGGGTATCCCATGTGTAGGCTGGTATCTGTCCCCGATTGGGGGCAGCCATTGGTGCCGTAAATCGGCTCATGAGAAGGGACTCCCCAAATGAAGGTATGGATCGATCAAGACCTCTGCACTGGCGATGGCCTCTGCGAAGAAATTGCACCAGACGTTTTCACACTTCTCGATGACGGACTTGCCTATGTTCGCGAAGGCGACAAAGTTTTCGCTAAAGCCAAAGGCAATGCCGAGGGCGCAGAAGGTCTTGCAAACTTTGACGACAAGCTGATTGACGCTGTTGTTGAATCCGCCGAGGAATGCCCCGGCGAATGCATCTTCATCGAACCCTAAAGGTTCGAACCAATCCAACGGCCCACAGTAAGAAACGCTGTGTGGGCAACCATTCGATGATCAGGGCGTACCGCCATGCCTTCAATATGCCATGTGCGGTGAAGAACTTCAAGGGTTCGTTGATCGACCCAGCCCTTGCCCATTGATTCTCGTACTTGCACTGCCTGGGTGATGGAGGGCGTGTACGCCACTAGCAATCCGCCCGCTTCAAGTACATGCTGAACTCGCGGCACAACTTGCCACGGTTCTGGAAGATCAAGCATCACCCTGTCAAATGAGCCTTCCAATGTTGCTTCGTAACTATCGCCTAGCGACACGTTGTATCGCGACAAAGCTTCTTCCCCGAGGAAGGATCGGACATTTGCCTTTGCTCTGTTCATGAAGTCTTCGCGAAGTTCAAGACCTGTGATGTGAGCTCCGTATCGCAACATAGTCATAGAGAGTGCACCCGACCCGACACCAGTTTCGAACACACGAGCACCTGGATAAATATCTCCGATCATGCACATTGGTGCAAGATCTTTCGGATAGATAACTTGGGCTCCTCGCGGCATCTCGATCACGAAGTCTTCAAGTGTCGGACGTAGCACTATGTACTTCGAGCCCTTAGTTGACTCAACCGGCTGTCCCGGAAGTGTTCCTATGACCGCTGTATGCGGAACAAACCCTGCATGACTGTGGAACTCGCCTTCTTTGTTTAATTGGATGAGATAGCGACGTTGTTTCGAATCGATAAACAGCGCCTTCTCCCCTTCTGCAAATACTCCACTCATGAGGTGTGTTGTCCTGTCTTCGTTATACGAATTTCCATTGTCTCGTCGCGAGCCAGGACAATTCTGCGAACAGGTGTAATGGTGCGTTTCGCAAGCCGAACAACTCCAAAAATCGTTACGACTCGACTGATAAGTCGAAATTTTCGAGACTGGCTATTGATGATGCGACGCCCGATGAATCGAACAATTGAGCGCATAAAAATTAGAACCGACGGAATTCAACGCGTGACGCGCGACGTCGACCCTTACGTCGACCCAAAAGGTACGCAAGAATCACAACGACAGATGCTGCTGCGGAACCGATGGCTATTGCAGATTGTTTCTTGTCAGCCGCACGGCCTTGAATGTCGGCTTGAAGCGCACGAAACTTTGACTCAAGGTCGTCGCGAGAGATACGAGTGTTGTCAGTCATGGTTAAGAGTCCTTTGCGAGACTGCGTCGCGAGACGCGAGAGAATGAAACAGCTACAAGAACAGCTACCACTATGAATGTAATGAAGTAGTGAACGAACGACCACGAACCATCAAGAACAGTTCCGCCAAGATCTTGGCTGAGACGCAGAACACCGAGCGCAGAAAAAACAAGAGCAAGTCCGAGGGACAACGCCGCTGTGGAACCAACTCCGACCCAGCGAATAGCTCCCTTGATCGGTTCGAGGGTCTCCTGGCGCGCATACTGCTTTACAGACGCAGCCAAATCCCCAACTTGATCAACTGGACCTCTGGCGGGTCGACGAGAGTTGCGAGACGAGTCCATGGGTCTCATATTCTACGGCTGATGAATTGAGATATCCACAGGGTGATTTAGGGCGTCAACTGCTCCACTGACGGCGAGGCAGAGGCCCGATTAAGAACATCGGCAAGGGAATACCAAATAGGCCGATAAGTGCCTTGATTGTCTATCCCCGATCTATTCATGAGCAATGAGAAGGTCACGGGGTCAGAGTTCGTTATCGGCAGATATCCAACGAGAGCTTTAACCCCATTAAGTGTTCCTGTCTTGGCGCGCAATTTCCCGGCTGCTGCAGTGCTGTCAAAAATGTCGCGAATGGTTCCTGTCTCACCCGCAACCGCCATCAAGTTAGGCATGACGGTTGAGAATTTGTTGAGAAGTGACATGAATACGTCGCATGGAACTCGCCCGTCAGATGCGAGACCCGAACCGTCAAACAACAGGACATCTTTGTCAAGCTTCCATTTTGCCAACTGTTCCATTACAACTGCCAAGCCGGCAGCAGTTGAGCCGATCCCCTTAGATGCAAAACCAATCTCTTTCAGCAATAGCTCAGAAGTGTT
>CALPPK020000086.1 GCA_943325435.2 Bifidobacterium breve | reverse complement strand
CTTCAACCCTTCCCAGGAGAGGTGCCAGAGTGGCCGAATGGGGCGCCCTGCTAAGGCGTTGTCCGTCTTAAAGCGGACCGTGGGTTCAAATCCCACCCTCTCCGCCATATGAGTTTGCTACGCAAACCCCTGGCAGCCCTTGTGGTTGCAGGCGCGCTGGTCTTCAGCGGGCCAGCCCCGGCAGGGGCGAAAGTGGCGACGGGCTGCGCCAAGACCTACACCGTGGTACCAAATGATTCCTGGAATCGCATAGCCAGCAAGGTGCGCGTGACCATGAGCCTGTTGCTGAAGGTCAACAAAGCCAACACAAAATCGCTCCTATTAATAGGTGACGTTATTTGCCTACCGAAATCAGCCACCACAAAGGCCACCTCGACCGCCCTGAAGTTGAAGGCCCCGGAGAAGCGGTACACGGTGAAGCAGTCGGCTGCCATTATTCGTGAGATCTGGCCGGACAATCTGGAAGATAGGGCAGTCGCCATTGCCAAGCGGGAAAGCAAGCTGAATGCCGCTTCATACAACGGCGGTTGCTGCTTAGGGCTATTTCAAATTCACTGGCTTGCACACCGAAGCTGGCTAAAAGACATCGGAATCACCTCGGCCAGTCAATTACTGGATGCCCGAGTGAATGCAAAGGCCGGATATGCCATATATAAGCGTTCAAACGGCTGGGGTGCCTGGAATTAAATCTCACGGGTAGAGTTACTTTCCTAATAACAAGCGCTCGTAGCTCAATGGATAGAGCATCTGACTACGGATCAGAAGGTTGTAGGTTCAAATCCTGCCGAGCGCGCCAATAGAAAAACCCCCTGCGTTTGCAGGGGGTTTTTGCTTTTCTGTGCGCAGTTGCCACGTCTCACTGAAGATTGGACCTCCGGAATTGGGTGGAGATACCGCCCCTGACTCATTTGTGAGCCAAAATTCACCTAAATGGAGTAGCAAACTACTTGAAATTATGCTCTAATTGTACCCACTACTCAATAGAGCTACCTACGTCGATCGTCAACTCTCGCAGTGTTCGATTCGTCTACATAAGGAACATTATGAAAATCAATAAGTCATTTATTCGAATTGCGCTAGCAGTGGGACTTATCGGTCTTGCTGCATGCGGTGGTTCAGACTCAAGCAGTCGCAATCGCAACTCTTCAACAGCCACAAACGTAAAGCGTTACGAAGGTGTCATTTCTCTTCAGCAAATGAGCGGTTCAGATGACGAGGTCCCAACAGGTGACCAGTACAACGTCGGCTTCGATATTGACCTTGACGCAGTTTCTGGACACAGCTTGCAAACAAAAATGTATAAGGGAGACTTTCGAAGTGCAGTCACAAATTTGTCAATCTCCGGCTTTGACGGAAACACCGGCTCAACTGACCTTTCAAAAGTGGAATGGGCAAAATGCCCCATCGAAGCGAGTTTCTATTCCTGGACTGGAGACAAGCTTGATCTGCTGATGATCATGTTTGCCGAAGCACCAAACGATTCGGTGAAGAATGCTGAATGTGGCAAACCGAGCAACCCAGACGACGCTGCATACGGGGTCCGAGGATTTTACGATGCTGATGGAAATTATGTTTCGACGACTAGTGACAGAAGATTCACCATCAGGTATGACCTTGAAAAAGGTGTTGTAGTTCCAGAAGATTCGGCGACCCTAGGCTCGATCTTGCCTGATGCATTGGACAGCGGTTTTTCATATGCAGCAGTGACTGTGAACAACAAAGCCAACAATGGTTACTCTCAAACAACATCAAAGCTCAACTTAAGTTCTACAAAGGTTAAGGACTACCAACCCTTTGAACTAACCGCAACTCCTCAAACTGGCACTATTGATCTGAATTGGAAGCGTTCTGTTGACTTAGATAACACAGATGCTCTTACGTACGACCTTCTTTGGTCTACAAACAACTTCGAAACGACTCAGAGCATTCCTCTTGATGATGTAACGGAATACTCAATTCCTTCATGTCTTGTAAACCCAGACAATGCTTTGGATACAGATTCAAAGGTGTCACTGCAACTTGTTGCAATTGACAAAGATGGAATTCGTAGCCCAGCGCTTGAACAAAGTGTGTCAAAGGGTGCAGACACGGTCCAGTGTCCTCCTGCTGTAACTCTTGCCGCACCGACGGGACTCAAGGTTGTCGGATCAAAAGAAAAGATAACTGCAACTTGGACCGCTGTTGAAAACTCTGACCCAGATAATGCAATAACTTATTGCGTCTCAGAATTGAACCCAAACCCAGCAGATTCAACCAGTGAAAATTCGATAGATCAACAAGAATCAGTAATGATTGAATGTTCAGACGAACCAACGGTACGTATTTTCTATATTGCATACAACACCGCGAAAGAAACAAAATATTTTGTTCAGGCCTTGTCTGGATCTGGTGCTGTTTCAGACCGCTCAGAAATCCAAACTATCCCTACACCTAAAACAGAAAACGTTGAAGGCTTGAAAATTACGGCTGAAGACGAAGGTCTGAACGTTAAGTGGAACCCAGGCGGTTATGAGAGCCTTGAAGAAGTAGATGTCTTCTTTGCAATCAATAGCGAAATGGCATGCTCTGATGATCTTTTCAGAGACCTTTTTAAGGACATGGACAGCATTGACAATGCAGGAAGCAAGGTCGGTGCCGTTGTGAACACGGAGCGTTACTTCTTGAGTAACGAACGCTTGGGTGAGGCTTATGTACCTGGAGCCGTAGTAACTGTTTGCGCCAAGCGATTCGTGTGGACTCTTTGGGGTGCTGCATCTGATTGGGTTTCTGCCACTTATACGAATCCATTAGCAGCTACTGATACAGCCGTAACTGTGGCGACAGTGCCATCTGAAGCACCGGCGACAACAGTTGCGCCAGTGGTGGAAGAAACAGCTAAGGCTGCGATTGTTACGTCAACCGCAACTGAAGTGCAGTTGCCAGCAGCAGCAGTTGAAGTCACAGTCAAAGTTGAAGATGTATACACCGGATTCGGCGTTTCAGCTAGTGACGTGAAGTCAATTGAGTATCAGATTGATGCTGGCTCATGGACTGCTGTGACTCCTGGTGCTCCATTGAAGATTGCCAAAGCTGCATCAAAGATGGCGATCCGTGTCACAAAGACAAACGGCGAGGAAGTTGTTTCTGAAAAAGCAATTGTTCGTACAGAAGAGTCAACTGACACAACAGCTCCGGTAACAACTGAAGCTCCAGCGTCATCTGATTCATCTTCAAGCAACAACACTTTGTTGTACATCTTGGGATTCATCATTGTGGCCGGAGCAGCCGGATTCTCCATCAAGAAGAAGTCAGCTTCTACTAAATAAAAATTACGTTCTTCTCTTCATGGAAGATTGAGATCTGGAGGCTGCAGGATTTTCCTGCGGCCTCCATTTCTATGTACGGCCCTAAAGAAAAGTTATTTAGACTTTGCTTTCTTCTTGGGAGCCTTAGCAAGAATCTGAAATTTCTCTGAAGCACCGACCAGGTTGACGATTGATTCCATGGCTAAGTCAACCCAGCCGTCTTCCAGTTCAGGTAGTTGCGAGAAGTCCAACATGATGTGGCCCATCAGTAATCCTTGAATCATGTATGTCACTGCGTGGAGGTCATGCTTAGGGTTTATCCAGCCTCGTGTGCGAAGTATCTCAAGGGTTTCCGTAAAGTAGAGGTTGCCCTCTACTTGCGCGACACGAATTGCTTCAGCCAATTTGGCATTTTGCGTAGCAGAGGCCAGGACTTGAATTCGACGTCTGCGGAACTCTACGAATTGCGTTGTAGACGTTGCCCGCAATAGGTCTGCAAGCTTGTTGAAGAATTCTTCTTCAGTCTTGGAATTTTCGGCGAGATATCGAAAAACGACGTTGTCGTTGTTGAGGCCTTCAGCAAGTTCCTCTAGTTGCGCCGTATAGATAAGGTCGAACTTGCTACCGAAGTGGTGATACAAGGAACTGCGAGCAGCCTCTGAACGCTCAAGTACTGCGTCTAGATCGAATTTATCGACGCCTTTTTCTGCCAGTTCAATTCGGGCTTGCACCATGAGCCGGGCCATGGTTTCGATGCCATCCCTGCGCTTTGGAGATGTATTTGGGGTGGCCATTAAGGAAACTCTTCTCGTGTACTTGAAATATATCTGTATTTATGGTCTAATTGAACCGTCGGTGTAGTTAGTCTGTCTGAATCCTACGAATATTAGGCGACATTTATCCAATTAGGAAAAAATCCATGAAAACAGCATTTAGCCGTACCCGCCGAATCATTACTGGCCTCGTATTAGTAGCCACCCTTGCTAGTTGCAGCGGCGGTTCAAGCGGATCTGCTGATGTCGCAGCGACTCCAGCGGACTCGGGGCTGTTGCCAACTGACGATGGATTTACGTTCGCAAACTTCGGGTCATCAGCCAGCAAAGAAGTGTTTGACACTAAAGACTTAGTCACCATGTTCGGTAAAGAAGCATGTGTTGGTGGGGTGGAAGCACCGTGCTCACCTACAACTCAGGCCGCTGCTTGGGCCCGTATGGTCAACGAAGCACGAGCCTCTGGCCATTGTGAAGGCCTAGCTGTTCAAGCAGCAGCACGATTCGACTCAAAGGAGACCCCAGCAACAGGTGCATTGTTGAACGCCGGTGATGTAACGCACGGAATCATGCGCGCCTTTGCAACTCAGTTTCTTCCTGAAGTGCAAGATGCCACAAACTCGTGGGCGAAGAAATCACTGAGTGACATCGTGAATGAACTTGTGTCGTCTATGAAGACAGGATCCGTTGCGTATTCTCTGGGGCTTTACACGCCTACTGGTGGTCATGCTGTACTTCCGTATGCAGTGCAGTTTCCTTCCAAGGATCTTGCAGTAATCAAGGTGTATGACTCGAACTGGCCAGGCAGAGAGCGTTACGTAGTAATTGATCTCGCGGAAAAGAAATGGTTCTTTTCATTCAATGGGCAAGACCCACAAAAAGATGAATGCGCATGGACTGGTAAAGCTGGCGATATCGACTTGACACCAATGTCTGTTCGTACTTCAGCTACCTGCCCGTTCTGTGGCACCAAGACAACAGTTGCAAAATCAGTTCTTCTCATCCGTTCAACTGGCGTTGAATGGGAAGTTAAGACCAAGAACGGAACCTTCTCTCCTTCAGATGGCACCGCAGTTGATGGCACAACTTCTCGAGGACTTCGAAGCGCATCATGCAGCAAGACTGTCAGCCTTCCTGAATTCATCTTGTCTGTCGATACCCCGGATTTTGAACTGACACTGCCCGAAACCGCCTCTGCGTATATTTCAAACGGTAAATCTGTTGTTCAAATTCAGACAAAGGGCAAGAAGGCTCGTCAGCCGATTAAGTTCACTGAAACAAGCGTTACCTCTAATGACCCAGGCACAACAGTGACTCTTGCCGCGAACAACTTCGCTACGCAAGTAACTGCCGACACAACAACAATCAATTTTGATGAGACAAAAATTGTTGTTGATGCAACCGTGAACGGCGAGACAACCACAGTTACTGCCAATGAATCTGCACCTCAAGTAATTGTCACAACTGATACCGGAGCAGTAGTCACCACGACTAATAATGTTGACCTTTCAAAAGTTGAAGCAGTAGTCACGGAAGAATTGGTTCCGACAGCTGTCAAGCCTGGGCTTGCGCCACTGGCGGAACGTGAAGCTCCAGTAACTGCGGTAACAACAACAACTGCTGCAGCAACCACCACCACAACAACAGTTGCTGCAGTGGCTACCACTGTTGTAGCCAGTGATCCGAAGCCAACGACAACTCCTACAGCAGCTGTGCTAAGTGCACTACCAGCGGCCCCAGCTAGCTCACCATTACGAAATGATGTTTCCTACACAGTGGGTGACCCAATCAACATCACCATTCCAAATGTGAAGCCAGGTGCATGGTTGCAATTGATTCTTTCTTCGCCGACACGCGTGCTGCAAACAGTTCAAGCGAATAGTGCAGGAAAGGTTGTATTCAAGACAACAATCCCGCTTGACACAAAAGTTGCTGCATCTGCGTTACGTCCGACCTCGGTAGCGAACAGTTTGTACTATGACATATTCATCTACGGCGGT
>CALPPK020000085.1 GCA_943325435.2 Bifidobacterium breve | reverse complement strand
GTCGACTCTGTATGCCCTCTCGTTACAAAAGTGCACCACGAAGTAAGAGTTCGCGCGGGTAAGGGCTACCGCATTGTCTACGTCGGGCACGAAGGGCACGAAGAAGCAGTTGGCACCATGGCTGTTGCCCCGGCTTCAATTTCTAGAGTGGAATCTCTCGAGGAGGTAGAGGCACTTCCCAACTTCGATTCAAATGTTGCGATGCTCGCACAAACAACGCTGTCGCACAGAGAATGGAACGAAATTGCCGTACATGTGCGCGAAAGATTTCCAGACGTATGGACACCAGGAAAAAGCGATTTATGTTTCGCCACCACGAATAGACAAACAGCACTTATTTCGATTGCGACCACAGTTGATGCGTTCGTCATCATCGGGTCATCAAATAGTTCCAACACGCGCGCTCTAGAGCGTTTGGCAATGGAAGCCGGTTGTGCACAAGTCTTTCGCATCAATTCTTTCGAAGAATTGCCGAATGACCTATATGGAACTGTTGGCGTCACTGCAGGAGCATCTGCACCCGAAGAACTAGTACAAGGCGTGCTTGAATTTCTTGCACCTTCCGAAGGGGTCGAGGAAATCTTTGTCACCGAAGAAGACGAGTACTTTCCGCCGCCTCGCAACATTCGTGATTTACAGATGGCCATTGACACGGCAATCACAGCAATGGCAGGCGCGTCATTACTGACAACTGCCAGCATGGATGACCGTGCACTTGCAGCAAGTGCCGTTCTTGAGACACTCTTACTGACATGATCCAACCCACCTTGAATTCAATTCGCATCTATCTGCACATACTCGCGGTTTGTGTATGGCTCGGAGGACAAATTGTGCTTGCAGGAGTTGTGCCCAGACTTCGAAAATCAAACCCTGAGGCTTTAACAAATATCGCGAAGGGCTATGCAGCCATTGCGTGGCCAGCGATGATATTGATTGTCTTTACTGGGGCTTGGGGTCTTGCGGAAGTTGACGTTGCCAACAACTCATCTGAATACATGGTTACATTCGGCATCAAGATGTTGCTTGTGGCAATGGCTGTCATTGCAACACTCATTCATTCGAACGGAACTTCAAAGCTTGCAAAAGGATTAGGTGGGGCCATAGGCCTACTAGCAACCCTTCTGGCTGCGTATTGCGGAATTCTTCTCGCCCACGTGGGCTAATTGCTTACAACTAGTTGCGCGCGACTTTGTTCCAAGCGACCTCTCGGTCAACACGAACATCACCTGGAAGACCCAATACGCGCTCACCGAGGATGTTCTTCATCACTTCAGTTGTTCCACCTTCAATAGTGTTTGCGCGCGAACGTAAGAAAGCTTTTTGAACTCCATCGAAAGCCATCGCAGTCTCAGGTCGGGTCATTGCATACGAGCCGTACAACATCCCATTTGCTCCTTGAAGATTCACAGCAAAGGAATAAGTCTCCTTATTCAGGTCCGCACCAGCCATTTTTCCAATTGAGCCCTCAGGTCCTGGAGAACCCATTTTGCGAGCCGCGTTTGCACGAATATTGGTGAGACGAAGGACTTCAGCACGAATCCATAACTTCATCAACTCGTCACGAGTTGAACTGTCACGTTGATCTTCAGGCAGTGCTTGCCACGCGTGAACTGCAGAAGCAATTGAGCCTGACCCACGTTGTGGCATGGTGCCGCCAATCGAGACACGCTCGTTCATCAACGTGGTGAGACTTACACGCCAGCCATCACCCGGTGAGCCAAGCATTTCACTTTCAGAAATACGAACATCAG
The DNA here is from genome assembly GCA_943325435.2 of Bifidobacterium breve. Next base: position 4,362 of record CALPPK020000085.1, on the reverse strand, counting down.
TGAAGTAGACCTCATTGAATTCTGCTTCACCAGTCATCTGGCGCAACGGACGCACTTCAACACCTGGAGCCTGCATATCCACAACAAATGCTGTAAGACCGGCATGTTTAACAGCTTCAGGGTCAGTACGAACTACGAGAAGACCAAAACGTGAGAGGTGAGCGAGAGTCGTCCAAACTTTCTGACCATTAGCAATCCACTCTTCGCCGTCTTTGATGCCCTTTGACGAAAGGCCTGCAAAGTCCGAACCAGAACCGGGTTCTGAGAACAATTGACACCAGATTTCTTCACCAGTGAACAATGGACGCAAGTAGCGCTTCTTCTGTGCGTCGCTGCCCCATTCAGCAACAGTTGGTCCACACATTCCGTGACCGATTGGATTGCGATACATCGGGTTCGGCGCACCCGCGGCATACAAGACTTCATTCACAGCTTTTTGGAACTTCGGCGACACCCCAAGTCCACCAAGCCCGACAGGAAAGTGCACCCACGCGAGCCCCATGTCATATTGAGCCCCAAGAAATTCCACGACAGGCGTACTTGCAGGCGGAAACTTCTTCAGCAGTTCCTCTGCGAGTTGAACAACTTTGGTTTCGTCTTTGCTGATGACTTCTGTGGTGCTCATGGTGGCCCTTTCATGCGGCTTTCGTCCCACAGTAATGGCACTTGAATACCCCTTGCGAGGCAGAGCCCCATCGGTCTGCTACGTGTGACAGCCGTCATTGAATTAGTTTGGGGACATGTACCCAGGAATCACAGCCGCCACCCATCCCCAACGACCAGCGGTCATTCACGCCGAGACGGGCAAAGTAACCACGTTTCTAGAATTACATGAAGCGGCTATTCGCCTTAGCAATGTTCTTCGTGCAGCCGGTTTGCAACCCGGCGATCACGTTGCCATCTGTATGGAGAATCACAGCAGGTACTTAGAAGTCATCTGGGGCTGCCACTACGCCGGCGTTGTCTACACCGCATGCTCGAGTCGCCTGACAAAAGCCGAATTGACCTACATCTTGAATGACTGCCAAGCAAAGGCGTTCATCACCTCTAAGTACAAGGCCGATCAGGCCCTAGAGATCGCAAATGACATTCCGAATGTTCATCTTCGCTTGATGCTTGACGGAACCATCGATGGTTACGACTCTTTTGAGTCAACCGTTGATGCTGCATCTACTACCCCACTTGAAAACATGGTCGACGGCACAGACATGTTGTACTCGAGCGGAACAACTGGAATGCCAAAGGGCATTACTCGTCCGTTTCCTGGCACACCACTCGGCACTTCAGCAGGTCTTGCTACCGCGCTCACTGAAGGCCTGTATCAGTTTCAGCAAGGCATGATCTATCTGTCACCCGCACCGCTGTATCACGCAGCACCATTGCGTTTCAACATGTCAGTGCATGCCTCTGGCGGAACAACAGTTGTGATGGAGCACTTCGACGCAGAGATGTATTTGAAGTATGCAGAGCAATACAAAGCAACACATACTCAACTCGTACCAACGATGTTTATTCGAATGTTGAAACTTGAGCCAGCTATCAGAGACAAATACGACGTCTCAAATTTCAAAGTTGCAATCCATGCTGCAGCTCCCTGTCCAATTGAAACGAAGAAGGCCATGATTGCGTGGTGGGGACCAATCATTCACGAGTACTACGCAGGTACGGAAGGCAATGGCTTCGTGTATTGCAACAGCGAAATGTGGCTTGCACATCCTGGTTCTGTTGGCACAGCCATTCAAGGAATCGTGCATATCTGCGATGAGAACGGTGAAGAACTTCCCCAGGGCGAATCAGGCACAATCTTCTTTGAAGGAAGCGCAAGTTTCGAATATCACAATGACCCCGAAAAAACGAAAGCGTCGCGTGACCCTAAGGGTCGTGGATGGTCCACTCTTGGTGATGTTGGCTACTTAGATAAAGATAATTTCCTGTATCTAACAGACAGAAAAGCTTTCATGATCATTTCTGGCGGAGTGAACATCTATCCACAAGAAGCAGAGAATATTCTCGTCAACCACCCGAAGGTAATTGACATTGCGGTCTTTGGAGTTCCAAACGATGACTTCGGCGAAGAAGTGAAGGCTGTTGTACAACCAGTAACAATGCCCGCATCTCCAGAAGAGGCTGATGCACTTGCAAAAGAACTAATCGCCTTCTGCAAAACACATTTGGCAGATATCAAGTGCCCTCGCACAGTTGACTTCAGGCCAGAATTGCCTCGCCATCCGACCGGCAAGTTGTACAAGCGTCTTTTGAAGGACGAGTATTGGAAGGCTGCCGGGCGATCTATCTAATGGTCGTTCGTCATCCGTATCTCGACAACACATCACCAATAGCTTTCGCCCACCGCGGAGGAACTTCTGCAGCTCCAGAGAACACTCTTCGGGCTTTCGACGATGCAGTAACTCTCGGTTATCGCTACGTAGAGACCGACGTGCACTCAACACGAGATGGGAAGTTGGTCGCATTTCACGATAACGACCTACAGCGAACCTGCGGTAAGCCTTGGAAAATTGAGGAAACAGATTGGTCAACTCTGACTACTGCACGAATTGATGGCACTGATCCAATTCCACTACTTGAAGACTTATTGAACAACTGGCCAGAACTACGTATAAATATCGACTGTAAATCCGACACTGCTATGCAGCCACTCATTGACACCATTCGTCGCACCAATTGCCTTGACCGCATTTGTGTCGGAAGTTTTAGCGACAAACGCCTACGTCGCATTCGATCGGAACTTGGCGCTGGTCTGTGCACCTCAATGGGCCCACAAGAAGTTGCACGACTTGTGTTGAGCAGTAGCACTGGCATTCCGATCAATCCGTCTAGAAATGCACTCATTGCCCAGGTGCCTGTTCGTCAGGGGCCGATTCCAGTGGTCACTCCCCGAAGTATCGCTCGTGCACACCAACTTGGTCTTCAGATTCATGTTTGGACCATTGACGATCCACTGGTGATCGGCCGGTTGCTTGACATGGGTGTAGACGGCATTATGAGCGATGACACAAGAGCACTGAAGGACGTCTTCACTGCCCGCCATTTGTGGTGAACACTTAACAACTAGTTAACTCAGCGAGTACATAGAAAACGGCTTAGTGGGCTAATTTGGACACATGCGAGTTGACACCAATTTTTTCTGCACAGTTCCTATGCCAGACGCTGGGGACGACTCAATATCCCCGACTTCGCGACGATACGACAATGACGCAGTCATTGAGTGCTACAGAAACCTTGTCGAATGGGCTCGCACCGCAGACTCACTTGGATTCGACACAATGTGGCTCACAGAACATCACTTTCAATACGAAGGTTACGAAGTTCTTCCCAACCTGATTCTTTTTGGCCAGCATCTCGCAAGCCAAACTAAGAACTTGAGATTGGGACAGATGTTCAACGTTGTTCCTCAATGGAATCCGCTTCGTCTCGCAGAAGACTTCGCAATTGCCGACATCATCACTGGTGGACGAATGGAATTTGGAGTCGGTCGAGGCACTGTGCCGCGTGAAGCATGGCCACTTGGAACCGTCGTTGCTTCTGGAGACAACGACATGTCAGCTGAGCACGACAGAATCAACCGCCAAATCTTTGAAGAGTCGCTGGAAATCATTAAGCGCGCATGGACCAACGAACGTTTCTCATTCAAAGGCGAGCATTTCACGTTGCCAGCCGAAGACATTCCTGATCGCGGGTCAAACGTTGACGATCTCACGCTCATTCCTCGCCCTCAGAGAAGTATCGACATTTTTCAACCAGTTACTTCACCAGAGACAATCGAATACGTTCCCCGCGCTGGCCACAAAGCTGTGTACTGGCTTCAGAACGCCGACAGTCAATTAGATAAATGGAATAAGTTCGCAAAGATTCGCGACGACATGGGCAAACCTGTAGCGCCCGGAGACGATCGTTGCCTTGTTCTTAATGTTCATGTTGGCAAAACGCGTGAAGCTGCCATGAAGAAGGGCAAGCCCGGACATGACGAGTTCTGCCGTTTCCTTGCTCCGTATGGCCGCTTTTCTAGTTATCGCAATCCAGATGGCTCAAAGGTTGCATTCGACCATTGCCCAACAGTCCAAGAATCGATTGACCAAAAAATTCAGGCAATCGGCTCCGTCGATGATGTCGTTGACACCATCGGTTTTTGGCGCGATCTTCTTGATCTCAAACATCTGATTATCTTTTTTGACTTTCCTGGTCTCACTCGTCAAGAAATGAAGGACCAGTTGCACATGGTTGCTGAGGAAGTAATGCCAAAACTTGGCGAGACCATGGACCGTCGTCCGCTGCCTTCCTTATCACCGTTGGTGTAAGTCAGTAGTGACTAATTCAATCCTCTTTACTAACGCACAGTTGATT
>CALPPK020000084.1 GCA_943325435.2 Bifidobacterium breve | reverse complement strand
TGTCCGTAGAGCTCAGAGAACTTCCGCGGGCGGAAACGTCGGTACAGGGACTGGGTGGCCATCGAAACGACCCTACCAATGCGGTGCACCGAGGACCGCTGTGTGAAAAGGTTAAGCACTCATCGGGGGCCAATCTTGGCTACCGTTTTCTCACACCATGCGTCGCCTTCCTCTCCTTTTCATTGCAGTTGTGTCTGCCATTGCCTTTTCGGCCGGCCCTGCCCATGCCGCTGGCGACAACACCCTTTCTTCTTCGCGGCCTACAGCGGGCGAAGTGGTGACTCTTGCCCCAACCCAGCTACAGCTGAAGTTCACGTTGCCCGTAGGTGGGGCTGAAATTGCCGCCCAGATGGGACTTTCGCTGGCCTGTGAGTCCAAACTGACCAATCTCGGGCCCCCACAGCTATCGGCCGATGGTGTCACGATTTCGGCTGCCCTGACCCAGGTGCCTGAAAACGGATCCTGCGTCGTGAACTGGTCGCTCCCTGACGGCAGCGTTGGGTCCTTTAATTTCACTGCCCAAACCCAAGTAACTACAACTGCTCCCTCAACTGTGCCGGGCGCTCCTGCCACCACTGTTCCGGTCGACGGGACCGCTGTTGAAGAAGTAGCACCTCGACTCGGGGGCCCCATTGGCCTCATGAAACTGATTGTCTTTTTCGCTGTCTGTGCACTCTTTGGCGGATTGATGTTCATCAAACTCGTCTGGCCAGAAGGCGTTGAGTACGGCATCACCGAGAGATACTTCCGCCAAATTTCAATCATTGCCGGCGTATCAATTTTTGTTCTCATCGTTCTTATGACGGCGCGACAATCGGGCGGTGGAATTGCGTCCTCAATTTCTCCCACCTCATGGGGTCCGCTCTTTGAAACTAATGAAGGCCGTGGAGTCTTCATTCGTCTTCTTGTCGTTGGTGGTCTTAGTTATTACGCGTGGATTACTGAACGCGTTCTTGAACCAACAAACGTTGTTCCCACCACAGTTCTTCTCGCACTCATGATGATGTCGTACGGTTTCGACCGCGCAACCGGACGTGCAGTGGTTTTGGGAATTGTGGTTGCAATTCTTCACATGGCATTCATTGCAATGTGGGTCGGCAGCGTCTCAATTATTTGGCGAGTGATTCTTCATGGTCCAGGAGATGTTGATCTCGTTGAAGCTCTTCGCGGATGGGCTCGACTAGCAACACCACTAACAATAGGCATTGTGGCTACTGGTGTTTTTCAGGTGTGGCGTATCGATGGAATCAGCCTGATTAACAGCGGTCATGGCCGATTAGTAATTGTCAAAGTGCTTCTTGTGACTGCAATGTTGTTTGTGAGCGCAGCAGTTCGTCAATTCATTTTGCGAGGTATGCAACGCGCAAAATCTCTGAATGAAAAAGTTGTCTACCGGTTGAAGCGTCCAGTCGGAATTGAAATGTCACTGAGCATTGTTGTACTTGCAGCTTCGTCTTGGTTGATGGCAATGCGTCCACCGTATGTTCTCAACCCTGAAACCGGCCCACGTGTTGAGTACGCCATCGTGCAAGACATGACAGCCAAAGATGATTTCCATGTTCGCTTATCCATTACTCCTGGCGACGTTGGACCCAACAGAATTCTCATTGAGTTATTTGGGCCATCACGAATTCAGAATTTCAAGATCACACTTGTTCCGACGAATCCAAACTTCCCGGGTTACACAATCAATGTCCCAATCACTCGCCCAGGCGCTGCACTTGTAGCGCAAGACGCAGGTCTGCAACTTCGTGCGCCAGGCGAATGGACCGCCACCGTCACGGGCGTCACCACCATTGGCGACCTGCCACCAATGAGCACCACGTTCACGATCGCCGATGGCACCACCGTGACCACCCTTCCGAAGCAGGGCCTACAGAAGTCGACCACCACGATTCCCGCGACCACGACAACCGCCTCTGTTGCCCCCACAACCACGGTTGCGGCCCCAATTGTGACCACAACCTCAGTTCCCACAGCGGGGTAATTGGCCACCAGATAGGCGATGAGGCCCCATCGGCACTAGCGTTTCGCAGGTGACTGATACCTCTGGCTTTTCGATGCAGGACAAAATTGACGACCTTCGGGACCGTCAACAGCAGGCGATTAACGCCGGAAGCCCCCGCTCGGTTGAGCGCCACAAGGGCAAGGGCAAGTTGCTCGCTCGTGAGCGCATTGACTTTCTCTGCGATCCAGGCTCTTTTCATGAGCTCGACATGTTGGCCCGCCATCGCGCCCACGCATCAGGTCTTGAAGAGCGTCCGTATACAGACGGTGTAATCACCGGATGGGGAACCGTTGAAGGTCGCAAAGTATTTCTCTTCAGCCAAGACTTCACAGTCTTTGGTGGAGCGCTCGGTGAAGTGTTTGCAGAAAAGATTCACAAACTCATGGACCTTGCACTCAAAGTTGGTGCACCGGTAATTGGTTTGAACGACGGAGCCGGTGCTCGTATTCAAGAAGGCGTTGTATCACTCGCCTCCTACGGTGGAATTTTCTATCGCAACGTTCAATCGTCAGGTGTTGTGCCACAAATTTCAGTCATCCTCGGACCATGTGCCGGTGGTGCTGTGTACTCACCTGCAATGACCGACTTTATTTTCATGGTGCGCGAATCAAGCCACATGTTCATTACGGGTCCAGATGTTGTGAAGACAGTTACAGGTGAAGATGTAACACTTGAAGAACTTGGTGGCGCAATGAGTCACGCATCAAAGAGCGGTGTTGCAACATTCGTTTCAGCTGACGAGCAAGCATGTCTTGAAGATGTTCGCTTCTTGTTGTCGTTCTTGCCGCAAAACAACCTTGAATCGGCACCAACTGTTGAAACATCAGATGATCCGAATCGTTCGTGCCCAATGTTGCGCGACATTCTTCCTGCATCAGCCAACCAGCCGTATGACATGAAGAAAGTCATCAAGGAAGTTGTTGATGACGGCGAGTTCTTTGAATACTTCGAACACTGGGCTAAGAGCATTGTGTGTGGTTTCTCTCGCGTTGACGGCATGACGGTTGGCGTTGTTGGCAACCAGCCAATGGCATTTGCTGGTGTTCTTGATATTGAATCAAGTGAAAAAGCAGCACGTTTCGTTCGTACTTGTGATGCGTTCAATATTCCACTTCTCACTTTTGTAGATGTTCCTGGTTTCTTGCCTGGCGTTAACCAAGAACACGAAGGAATCATTCGTCACGGTGCAAAGTTGCTGTACGCATTCTGTGAAGCAACAGTGCCTCGTATCCAAATCATTACGCGTAAGGCTTATGGCGGCGCATATGTGGTGATGAACTCGAAGTCAATTGGTGCAGACCTCGCGTATGCATGGCCAACTGCAGAGCTTGCGGTTATGGGACCACAAGGCGCAGTAGAGATCGTGTACAAGCGCGAATTGCAGCAAGCAGCAGATCCTGTTGCTCGTCGCGCAGAACTTGTTGCTGAATACACGGAGAAGTACGCCAACCCGTACGCAGCTGCAGAACGCGGTTACGTGGACGACGTTATTGACCCAGCAGATACTCGTATCAAGATCATCGCTGGCTTGCGTATGTTGCAAACCAAGCGTGAAGAGCTTCCACGCCGTAAACACGGCAACATGCCTCTATAAATCATCATGTCTGAGTCATCATTTCCCGACTGGAATGCACCAGAGCCAGAAGTAGTTTCGATTAGCGACATCGCTTTTGAACCGAAGGCAGGCTTCTGGCTTCGCTTTGTAGCAAATATTTGTGACGGCATCATGGTGTCACTCATCAGCATTCCTTTTTCAATTATCTCTGCGTCCACAACTGGTACTACTGCCGCTTTGTCACAAGCTGCTCAATTCGTGGTCTCGTTTTTCGTATTGGCATATTGGGTTGGCACGCAAGGTGGTTCACCACTTCGCCGCAAACTTGGAGTCTTCATTCTTGATGAAGTTGATGGTTCATTCATCGGCCAAAGCCGTGCTGCTAAACGCATCATGATGAGCTGGGTATCTGGCATTGTTTTTCTCTTGGGATATCTCGCAATGTTGCGTAGCCCTCAAAGCCAAACCTGGCATGACCGCGTTGCAAATACAGTTGTGGTGAAGCGATGAACCCCAACGTCGGCGCAATCACACCGATCCCTACAGAGGAAGAAGCTGCAGCAATTGCAGCAGCAGTCACCATGATGTGGCCACAACCAATGGTTGCTTCTACAACTGATGCAAGCGCCGTTTCTGCCTGGCGGTTTAGCGGACGCTGGTGGGTAACGGACGCAGTGTCTCGCAGAGCGCGTCCCGGACTCAGATAATGACTTCAGTCAGCGCAACAGAACTCACCACTGTCGCTGACAACCTTGCGGTGTTTCATCACGGGCAACATGTTGTCCGCCACGAGAACTTGCAGCCTGATACTGCATACACCGAACATGGAATCGATTTTCGGACATTGCCTCGTCCAGAAGGACAGTTGTTAAGCGTTCTTGCAACCGTAAATGATGTTCACTTCGGTGAAACAGAGTGTGGCCGTATTGACGACAGTCCACTTGGTCCAATTCAATCGTCACTTCCCGGTGAACAGCCCTACCCCATCACTATGAACGCCGGAGCAATCGCCGAAATCAAGAGACTGAACCCGGATGCAGTGTTTGTGAAAGGCGACCTCACTGAAAGCGGCACCGATGAACAGTTCGCCGCATTCCGTGAACACTATGAAGGTGCATTCGCCGACAAACTCTTTGTTGCACGTGGTAATCACGACGCGTATCGCGATCAAAAAGAATTCACTGGTGATCAGTGGATTGAGTTACCCGGAATAACAATCGCACTCATCGACACCACGATTCCACTGCAGACCACAGGTCGCATCGACCCACCACAATTTGAATGGCTCAATGATCAGTTGTCTGCATCGACAACTCCCGTCATCATCATGGGTCATCATCAACAGTGGACAGAAGGAAAACGTAGCGACGAATACTTTGGTCTTCATCCAGACAGCAGTGAAGCACTCGATGCTCTCGCTGCGCGCCATGTATGTGTCCTTGCATACACTGCTGGCCACACACATCGTCATCGAGTTCGCCGCATGCCACGATCTGGTATTCCCACAATTGAAATTGGTTGCGTGAAAGATTTCCCTGGTTCGTGGGCCGAGTATCGCGTGTATGAAGGCGGTGTCATGCAAGTGGTGCATCGCGTGTCGTCACCGGAAGCACTGTCATGGAGCGAACGCTGCCGTCACCTATACGAAGATTTCGGTACCGACTACGAGAGCTATGCAATGGGTACGCTCGAAGACCGATGCCTAATTCTTCCGCTCCGTTAAACAGCACATCCGCATTGGCGGGTTTGCGAGTTCTTGATCTTTCAACTGTTCTTGCAGGGCCTAACTGCGCCCGCTATCTCGCAGACTTTGGCGCAGACGTCATCAAGATTGAACGCCCAGACGGCGGAGACAGTTTGCGCAACATGGGATGGCGTGACCCTGTAGACGGCGAAGGTTTGTGGTGGCGACTTGTTAATCGCAACAAGCGCACCATCGCGTTAAACCTGAAGGATGACACTGACCGCGAATTGTTCTTGCGTCTCATCGATGATGCAGATGTTCTCGTAGAAAACTTCCGTCCGGGTGTTCTGGAAAAACTTGGCTTTGCACCAGAAGTTCTTCACACACGTAACTCAAAGTTGATCATTACTCGTGTTAGTGGTTTCGGACAAGATGGCCCGTACGCAAATCGTCCAGGCTTTGCATCAATCGCTGAAGCAATGTCGGGTCTTGCATCAATCACTGGCGTTCCTGGCGGCGACCCGATGTTGCCACCGTTTGCACTTACCGATGAAGTAACGGGACTCGTTGCGGCATTCGCCACCATGGTTGCGTTGTGGTCTGAACAAGGCCAAGTAGTTGATGTGTCATTGCTGGAAAGTTTGTTCCAGATACTTGGTCCACTTATGACTGTGTGGCTCACGCGCGGCGAACTGCAACCACGTATGGGTTCGTTGCTTCCCTACACAGTGCCTCGCGGTGTGTATCGCTGTTCCGACGGATTGTTTGTTGGCATCTCGACATCAAGCGATTCAATTGCAGCGCGTGTGGTTCACCTTCTCGGGTTTGATGGTGATGATCGATTCACAACATTCGCTGGCCGTATTGCTAATCGTGAAATCATTGAAGCTGC
>CALPPK020000083.1 GCA_943325435.2 Bifidobacterium breve | reverse complement strand
TGATTCACCAATTGTGCGAAGGCGTTCATATGCCTCGTGCGAGAGAACTTTGTCGCGTGGATGAAAGAGGTACGCGTATGCGCGATGCCCACTGCGGCCAACACGTCCGCGCAACTGATGCATTTGTCCGAGACCAAGTAGGTCTGCTCGTTCCACAACAAGAGTGTTTACGGTCGGCATGTCGATGCCGCTTTCAATAATGGTGGTGCAGACCAACACATCGAAGTTGCCTTCCCAGAAGTCAAGAACAATCTGCTCGAGCATTGCTTCATCCATTTGTCCGTGAGCAACTGCAACGCGTGCTTCTGGAACCCACTCACGAATCTCTGCTGCGCGTTCTTCGATGGATTGCACTCGGTTATGGACCCAGAACACCTGGCCTTCACGAAGCAACTCACGACGAATTGCTTCGATAGCAACTTGTTCGCTTTGTTCACCAACAAAAGTAAGAATCGGCTGACGGTCTGCAGGTGGTGTTTGTAACAAAGACAAATCGCGAATTCCCACGAGGCTCATTTCGAGTGTTCGTGGAATTGGGGTCGCCGACATAGAGAGAACATCCACGTTCGTCTTCATGCGTTTCATCGCTTCCTTGTGTTGAACACCAAAACGTTGTTCTTCGTCTACAACAAGAAGTCCAAGATTCTTGAATTCAATACTTTCCTGCAATAGGCGATGTGTTCCGATGACGCAATCAATATCACCTGACTTCAAACCGGCAATAACTTTCTTTGCTTCAGCATTAGTGAGGAAGCGAGAGAGAACTTCGACTTTGATGGGGTAGCCGGCGAAGCGTTCTGAGAATGTATTGCCGTGCTGTGTGGCTAGAAGAGTGGTGGGCACTAATACTGCAACTTGTTTGCCATCTTGAATTGCTTTGAACGTTGCACGTACTGCAACTTCTGTTTTTCCAAAGCCAACATCGCCGCACAGCAGGCGATCCATTGGTACTTCGCTCTCCATGTCGGTTTTGATTGCTGCAATAGCGTCTAACTGATCAGGGGTTTCGATGAATGGGAAAGCATTCTCCATCTCTGATTGCCATGGAGTATCGGGTGGAAACGCATGTCCAACTGCCGTAACGCGTCGCTGGTACAGCAGTACCAATTCTTGTGCCACTTCGCGAACAGCAGAGCGCACTCGAGACTTGGCGCGGGCAAAGTCTGAACCGCCCATGCGATGCAACGTTGGTGCTTCTCCGCCAACATATTGACGAATGACTCCAATTTGTTCGGTCGGAACATAGAGCTTGTCGCCACCCTTGTACGCAATGAGTAAGTAGTCACGTTCGACGCTACCAATAGAGCGCTTGACCATGCCTTCGTACTTACCAACACCATGATGTGCATGCACCACGTAGCCACCCGGCTGCAAGTCTTCAAAGACGGTGCCAGATGATCGTGCTTTGGTGTGACGCGATGAACGTGTGCGGCGACGCCCGCTGAGATCAGCTTCGCAAATAATTGCGACACGAGAATTGGGAAGAGATGCTCCGCGTGATTGCGGAGCAAGCGTCACCCATGCACCCGGAGTTGCGATCTTCTTTGCGTCGTTGGTGGCAGTGAAATCAATTCCGTGCCCACGCATCATGTCGACTAGTCGCGGAATTGATTCTGGAGTTTCTGCCGTTACGACAATGCTCCACTTTTCGCTGAGCATTTCATTGATGCGGCGAACGAAGGATGCAGGATCGTGAACGATGGGTCCCCAACCAGATGCAGGTACGGCTGGGCCATCAACTGATTCTGCTGTGGGAATCAGAGAGATAGTTGGGGTGCGGTTACTCGTTGAAAATATGCGCTCGGCTTCAACATGAAGGCGCGGGAATGACACGTTCTCATCGCGCGCCCAGGAAGCAGCCAATGCTTTTGCGAGGTCGTCTTCTTCTGCAAGAAGGTCACGAGCCCGTTCGCCCATTCGTCGTGGTTCCACCATGATGACCAATGCATCATCACCAAGATGGTCTGTTAACAGATCGTCAGACTCTGTTAGCCACGGAAGCCAACTTTCCATGCCGTCGAAGATTTGTCCTTCTGACAAGCGTTCCCATTGCTCGCGACCCCATGGCTCTGCAGCAATAAGTTCACGAGCTCGATCTTGAACGCCGTCGACATATAACAATTCGCGGGCTGGAAAAATCTCTACTGATGCGATTTCGTCTGTGCTTCGCTGATCCGCCACAGTGAAGTGCGTTAGTCGGTCAACATCGTCTCCCCACATGTCGACACGAATTGGTTCGTCATCAGTGCTGGGAAAAATGTCAACAATGGCGCCACGACGCGCAAATTCACCGCGGTGCTCCACGATTGTTTCTCTGCGGTAACCGCAATGCACCAGCTGCTCACACAAGGCATCAATATTCAGAGTGCTGCCGACAGAAATCTGAATTGGTTCAAGCGTTATTGATCCGGGTGCAAGCTTCTGCAACAAGGCGCGTGTGCCTGCAACGATGACAGCCGGAGCTTTTTCACCTTGACGCATTCGCCACATGGTGCGCATACGTGAGCCCATAGTGAGAACCGCAGGGCTAACCCGTTCAAAGGGGAGTGTTTCCCATGATGGGAAAAACTCAATTGCATCGGAACCGAGAAATGCTGCGAGATCTTCTGCAATTGATTGCGCCATTGTCCCGGTTGGAGTTGCGATGACAATGGGGCGACGCGTTGTGTTGCTGATGAGAGCGGCAAGAACTGTTGCTCGTGCAACTTCCGGAACTGCAAGTACTGCATCTCGCTGGCCAGCGATTGCATCGATGCCTGGCTCGTTAGCTACCTGAGAGGCGAGTGTGCCAAGTGGATGCGGGGATGAAGAAGAAGCGTTCACCGTCCGTTGAAGTCCTGCATTGCAGCTGCAATTCCACCAGAAATGATGCTTTCAATTGCATCAACAGCGACTTCAACCGCAACATCAAGAATGCGACGTTCTGCTGCAGGAATAGAAGACAACACATGGTCGGCTCCGACATCTTTCGATGATGGCTTGCCGACTCCGATGCGCACCCGAACATAATCATCAGTGTGCAGATGTGCAGAAATTGATTTCAGTCCGTTGTGTCCGGCTAGTCCGCCGCCAACTTTGAGTCGAAGAATCCCCGGCTCAAGATCAAGTTCGTCATGAACAACGATGATGTTCGCTGGGTCTTCAATCTTGTAACGACGTGCCAGTGGGCCAACAGCCTCTCCGGAATCATTCATGTATGTGGTGGGAATCGCGAGGACAACTGCTTTGCCGTTAATGCGGGTTTCTGCAATCTGTGCTCGGTCGCGACCTACTTTGAGTGAGACTCCGAGACGTTTTGCAAGAACTTCAATTGCATCGGTGCCAACGTTGTGACGAGTGCGCGCGTATTTCTTGCCAGGATTGCCAAGACCGACAATAAGCGTGCGTTCCATGTCGCCTTGTCGGGGAGCCGATCGGCGCAACATGATGTGACAGTAAGAAACGACCCGAGAGTCGTGGCTTAGTTGCTGGTTTCGGCTGCTGCTTCGCCAGTTGCTGCGTCACCAGTGGCTGCTGCCGCTGCTGCATCAGCAGTGGAACCGCGTGACATCAGAACTGTTGCAATAAGCATGTCTGGATCGCCAACTGCGACAACGCCTGCAGGCAACTTGAGGTCAGCCAAGTGAATGACTGATTCAGGTGTGAGGTCTGTGATGTCGATAACGATTTCGTTCGGGACATTTGCAGGAGTTGTACGAACTTCAATTGAGTCAACAGCTGCGTCTACGAGTCCACCAGCAGCAACAACTTGCTTTGCAACACCTGAGAGGTGAACTGGAACGTGCATAACGATTTCTTCTGACAGGTTGATCTGTACGAAGTCGACGTGGCTGACGTTGCGGCGAACTGGGTGACGCTGCATTTCTTTTACAACTGCGTTGTATGACGAACCGTCAACAGAGAGAGTCAAGATTGTGTTCTGGCCAGCAGGACCTGACAGTGCGACACGAAGGTCACGACGAGCAACCGACAAAACGACTGGTGTCATGCCATGGCCATAGAGGATGCCAGGAATGCGATCGGCGGCGCGCAAACGACGCGATGCTGGGCTTCCGGTTACACGACCGGCTTCGGCTGAGAGAGTTGCTGTATTCGACACGGCTTATGAGTCTATGACCTGAACCGGCTACTGCCACAGGGGCAAACCTGTTGGTGGCGGGGATTTCAGCCCACCAGGGCCAATTAGGACTGGTTTTCGCCGTCGAAGAGTTCCGACACGCTGGTCTCATCAAAGACTGCAGCAAGAGCATCGGCGATGATTTTTGCGACCGAGAGCACTTCGACCTTGTCAAAACGCTTCTCTGGCGCCAGGGGCAAAGTGTTCGTGAGGACGACTCGCGAGATGGGGGAGTTTGAGAGGCGCTCAACGGCTGGGTCTGAAAGGACGCCGTGAGTAGCCATTGCCCAGACTTCTTTTGCACCGCGCTCGAGCAACAATTCAGCTGCCGACACGATGGTGCCACCGGTATCGATCATGTCGTCGGTGAGGATGCAGAGGCGTCCATCAACGTCACCAATTACTTCTTTTGCAATTGCAACGTTGGTTGTGCCCTTTGGTCGGCGCTTGTTGATGAATGCAACGTCAGCATTGAGATCTGACAAATGCTGCGCAAAACGCTCTGCAACTTTTACGCGACCAGCATCTGGCGACACGATGACCAGATCTTGTGGGGCATTTTCGCGCACGTAACGCTCGAGAACTGGAAGCGCCGTGAGGTGGTCAACAGGACCAGAAAAGAAACCTTGAATCTGGCCGCTGTGCAAGTCGAGTGACACCATGCGCGATGCGCCTGCTGCTTTGAACAAGTCAGCAACGAGACGAGCAGTAATTGGTTCACGACCTTCGGCTTTGCGATCTTGACGTGCGTATCCGTAGAACGGACACACTGCAGTAATGCGCTTTGCTGATGCACGTTGTGCAGCATCGATCATGATGAGCTGTTCCATGATGGAGTCGTTGATGGAACCTGCATCAGTTCCGAAGTGCGACTGCATGATGAAAACATCGCCACCGCGAATGCTGTCGCTGAACCGCGGACGAATTTCGCCGTTAGCGAATTGAACGATGTTGGCGTCACCAAGTGTGATGCCGAGGTGTTCTGCGACTTCTTGTGCGAGTGTCGGGTGGGTTCGACCCGTAAACAGCGACAATCTCTTCGTAGTGACCTTTTCCATCGACCGTGCGTTCATATAAGCCAATGGTAGAACACGCAGGCCACCTGGGCATCTTCGCAACCTGGGCGAATCAGGTGGTGGCGTTTCGACGGAGCATTTCTTGCTCGGCCTCTGCCAATTGCAAAGGGTCATTGACCCCGGCTGTCTCTGAAGCGGGAGCAATTACGGACCCAACAGAGTGACCAGCCGATGCCAGAACTTCAACAACATCAGTCAGGTAGTACTCGGCCTGGCTGTTATTCGTGCCAATACCTTTGAGGGCTGGACCAAACAATTCGAAATCGAATAGATAAATGCCTGTGTTGATCTCGCGGATGTTCAATTCATCGGGGGATGCATCCCTGTGCTCAACAATGCCGACAACGTTTCCACTGGAATCACGCACGATGCGGCCGTAACCAGTTGGGTCATCGAGAACTGCTGTAAGAACGGTGGCTGCGTTCTTCGATGACGTGTGTTCTGTAATGAGTCGATTGATTGTGTGCGATGTAAGTAACGGCGTATCGCCAGGCATTACCAATATCGCAGAAGTGTTCGAACTAATTTCCGTAGACAATCCAGAAAGACCCGCTGCGGCAGCATCGCCTGTGCCGTTTTGTTCATGTTGCGTTGCAAATTGAATGCGTGCCCAGTCGGGGGCATTCTGCTGTACGTGTGCAGTTACTTCAGGTGCACGATGTCCGACAACAACAACAGTTGCAACAAGCGGAATTGATTCAAGTGAGTGCACAACATGCAGCAGCATTGATCTGCCACACACTTCGTGCAATGGCTTTGGAAGATCAGACTTCATGCGCGAGCCTTCGCCGGCAGCAAGGATGATTGCGCAGACCCCGTCTGAGGGCATTGGCGTTGCTGTCACTTCGTGGCTCGACTGCTTGTCATTTGTTCCGGGGAGAGGACTCGAACCCCTATTCACGGGATCAAAACCCGTTGTCCTGCCTTTGAACGACCCCGGACCGTGCGCAATACGGTATCGG
>CALPPK020000082.1 GCA_943325435.2 Bifidobacterium breve | reverse complement strand
TATTACGGAAATAAGAGCCGTTCATTCCGCGCAGCTAACGAGCAGGTATTGCACTCAGGTCAATACGCATTTCGTGACCGTCGCGCAAAGAAGGGCGAGTTTCGTCGTCTGTGGATCCAGCGCATCAACGCTGCATGCCGTCAGAACGACATCTCGTACAGCCGCTTTATCGCTGGTCTGAACGCAGCAGGAATCGAAGTTGACCGCAAGGTCATGGCTGATCTCGCAGTGTTCGATGCAGCAGCATTCTCGGCGCTTGTCGTGGCTGCAAAGGCTGCGCTCGCCTGAGCCGGCTTCCACTCTCTTCAGCAAACCCTCGGGTTCAACGACTGCGACGCCTCATCGGGCGTCGCAGTGTTCGTTATGAAGAAAGTTCCTTTGTTATCGAAGGGCCAACTCTTGTAGCTGAAGCCGTTGCAGCTGGTTTTGTTCTCGTTGATCAATTCGTTCGCGATGATTACGACGGTTATGAAGCAGCTGGTGTGTACACGCACGTTCTTGATGAGCGCACCTTCAACTCCGTAAGCGACACAGAATCACCTCGGGGAATCATGGCTGTGTGCGAAATGCCTCCGGGTCGTGCGTTGTCGTTCTCGCCGTCTGATTGGTTATTGGTTCTTGTTGAAGTATCAGACCCAGGCAATCTCGGCACATTGGTACGTAGTGCTGAAGCAGCCGGTGCAAGTGGCGTTGTTCTTGTCGGATCCACGGTTGATCCGTGGTCGCCAAAGGTTCTGCGCGCATCAGCTGGTGCAATGTTGCATGTTCCGATTTGGCAGATCGATTCACTTGACCAATTACAGATGGCTGGCGTCAAATTGTTTGGCACAACCTCTCACAACAACGATGATGGCCTGAATCCGGTTTCGATCTATTCGGCAGACCTCAGCGGCCTTGTCGGTGTTGTTCTTGGCAATGAAGCCCGCGGTCTTGACCCTGAATCTCATGTTGACTCCTGGGTCACTGTCCCTCAGGTCGGCCGTTCTGAAAGCCTGAACGTTGCTATGGCTGGCACGGTCATTGCAATGCATATCGCCCACGCTCGCGGTTAATGCTCCCCGTGAGCTCTGTAGTCGGGGAGTAGCGTTTCTTTCGTTATGACATCTGCATCAACTCCCGAACACGGGCAACTTGCCCAGGCTCTTGCTGATGGCATAGTGCAAATCCGTGAAGCCGCTACGTCTGAAAATTTGCGCGGCGTTGTATCGGCATTGACGGGCAAGAAGGGCCCGATTGCATCGATCAAGTCGTCGCTAGGAAAAGTGGCAGACATTGAAGCTCGAAAAGAGTTGGGTCAGTTAGTGAATGATGCGCTCGCAGCGCTTGGAGTTGCCACTGATGCCCGTTCACGTGAATTGCGAGCAGCTGAATTCTCTAGCCAGATCGAATCCGAACGTGTTGACATGACCGAGATTGCTATGTCAGCAAATGTTGAACGTCGTCTTGGTCGTATGCATTTGGTAACGCAGGCAATGGAACGTTTGGAAGACGTGTTCATCGGTCTTGGATTCCAGATTGCTGAAGGACCGGAAGTAGAAACTGACTTCTACAACTTTGAAGCACTCAACATGCCTCCATCTCATCCCGCTCGCAGTATGTGGGACACATTGTTCGTTGAGTCAGATGTAGAGGGAAGCGTTGTCTTGCGTACACATACCTCTCCCGTACAGATTCGTGTCATGCAAAATTGGCCACCACCGATTTATGCCGTGATGCCTGGTCGTGTGTTTCGCAAAGAGACGCCCGATGCCACACACATGCCTGTCTTTCACCAGATTGAAGGCCTCGTCATTGACAGAGGCATCACGTTTGCTGATCTCGCCGGCACTATTGAATCGTTCACAAAGGCATTCTTTGGTCCTGGCTTTACGTCTCGTTTGCGTCCGTCGTATTTTCCGTTCACTGAACCAAGTGCCGAATTCGATATTCGTCGCCACGACGGAACATGGATTGAATTAGGCGGATGTGGAATGGTGCACCCTCACGTATTGCGTGCAGGTGGTTTAGATCCGAACGAGTGGAGTGGTTTTGCATTCGGTTTCGGTATCGATCGCATGGCCAAGGAGCGCCACGGAATCAACGACATCCGAGATATGTATTCCGATGACGTTCGCTTCACGGAGCAGTTCTCGTGAAAGTACTTCTGTCAATCCTTCGTGAGATGGCGGATCTGCCAAACGATCCTGATGCTGTCGCACTCGCACTCAACTCGCTCGGTCTTGCTGTCGAGGAGATGGATGTTGTTGGCGTGCCTATTCCAGGCGTCGTTACTGCGCGCATCGTGCGCATGGAAAAGCATCCTGATGCTGCCAAGGTGACCCGTTGTTTCGTTGACGCTGGCGATGGCGAAGAACGTCATGTGTGGTGCGGTGCCACAAACATGCAACCAGGTGACATTGTTCCGTTGGCCACGTTAGGAACCACCATGCCAAACGGTATGGAGATTGCCCGACGCGGAATTCTCGGAATTGATTCTGAAGGCATGTTGTGTTCAGAAGTTGAACTCGGACTCAGCGATGAGTCATCTGGTCTCTTAATTCTTCCTGCAGGCTCGCCGCTTGGTGTCAGCCCGTTCGAAGTGCTCGGCATGGAACACGATGTCATCTTTGATCTTGATCTCACACGTAACCGTGCTGACTGCTGGGGCCATCTCGGAGTAGCACGCGATCTTGCAGCTCATTTCGGTGTGCCACTTCGTGGACCACGAATTGCCTCGATGTCTTCGGGAAGTACCAAGTCATTGGATGTCGTTATTGACGCACCCGAGCAGTGTGGATCGTTCACAATTAGTTACGTCAGTGGCGTTGCAGTCGGTGCATCCCCTCGGTGGGTAGCTAGTCGACTCGCACACCTTGGTATGCGTTCAATCAATAATGTGGTCGATGCTTCGAACTTGGTGATGCTGGAAACGAATCAACCAAACCATGCCTATGACGCTGATGTTGTTTCTTCATTCCGTGTGCGTCTAGCGAATGCAGGGGAGACTCTCACAACGCTTGATGGTCAAACACGGAATCTGCACGCTGACGACCTGTTGATTTGCAACGGAGCAAACAATGCCGGTGTTGGTCTTGCTGGTGTCATGGGAGATCTTCATTCAGAGATCACAGACAAGACCACAACGCTTGCAATTGAAAGCGCATGGTTCTCGCCAGATCCCATTCGCTATTCAGCCATTCGACATGGTCTTCGATCTGAAGCATCAATTCGTTTCGAACGTGGAACAGATCCGAACGCATGGCAGCAAGCTGCTGAACGCTTTGTCACAATCCTTCGCGAGACATGCCCAGACGCCACTCTTCACACCGGAGCCACAGTGGTGCAAACAGCATCGTGCCCCGTTGCTTTGTCGGTTGATGTTTCCGTCAAACGCATTGAAAGTCTTCTCGGAGTGCGCATTGAGCCAGAGCGCATTGTCTCAATTCTGAATTCGATTGGCTTTGTGACCACCATCAAGGGCGATGTGGTGACATCAATCGTTCCTACATGGCGTCCTGACTGCACACAAGATGTTGATTTGATTGAAGAAGTCGCTCGTCATTTCGGTTACCACAATATTGGCAAGACTGTCCCTAACTCCACTGTGCATGGGCGATTGTCCAATATGCAAGCGCGTCGTCGCATTCTGCGTCGAGTTCTTGTTGGGCTTGGGCTCGATGAAGCAATGCCCTCTCCGTTCCTTGCTGCAGGAGATCTCGCAACTGTTGGGCTTCCTGAAGACAATGTGTTGCGAATTGCCAATCCGTTGGTGGCAGAAGAATCAATTCTTCGTACCTCGTTGCGTCCCGGAATTCTTCGTTCGTTGAAGTACAACCAATCACATCGCGCGCCTCAAATAGGCCTGTGGGAAATTGGCCATGTGTATCCGAAGTCAGATCAGCAACTCCCTGATGAGACAGAGCAATTGATCATCGTTGTTGCCGGTGGCGACGTGGAGACATCACTGGCACAGTGGAATGCAATCTGCGATGCGCTCTCTGTTGGTACGCAACTTGATCAATCGCGAATTCCTGCTGGTCTGCATGCGGGACGTTCTGCAACTCTTGCGCGTGGCAAAAAAGTCGTAGGTGTGGTCGGCGAAGTTGATCCACTTGTGCTCGACATTCTTGGAATCGAAGGGCGCGTCAGCATCCTTGAAGTTGATTTGTCGGTCATTCTTAATGAAGAACCAAAACCAGTTCAGGCAAAAGACATCAACAGGTATCCATCAAGCGACCTTGATCTTGCTTTTGTTATGGAAGACACGGTTCCGGCTTCAACACTTCAGCGTGCATTGCGTCAGGCGGCAGGTAAGCAACTAGTCAGTATCGATTTGTTCGACGTGTACCGCGGTAAAGGCGTTGCAGAAGGTTTTCGCAGTCTTGCTTTTCGTTTACGTGTTCAAGGGGTTGAAGCAACGCTCACTGAATCCCAACTAGCTGAGCTTCAGAAGGCGTGCGTCACTGCGGCTACTAAAGCCGGCGCCACACTTCGCGCTTAATTCACTTCGGGGTCTAAAGGAAATAGCCCAAGCTTTTTCAAAGGGCCGTCTTGTCGTTGAAGCACGTCGTTCCACAATGTGTCTGGTGCCGTTGTGAGCACATCGGTTGACTGCGACGGAACGATGTACCAACTGTTGAATGTCACTTCATCTTCTAGTTGTCCTGTGCCCCAGCCGGAATAGCCACGGAATACGCGATGAGGGCCATCAAGATGAACGGGGCTGATGGACTCAATATCGACCGAGCGAAGTCCTGAAAGAGCGGAACTGTCGGGAGTCATGCAGATGTAGCCGTTTGGCTCAACAGGTCCACCAAGAAAGATTGTGGACGGCGACTGTGATGATTCCATCCACGAAGCGATGGGGGAATGGGCGTCCATTTGGTCAACTGTTAGAGGTCTGTTCAAGATCAGTCCCATCGCTCCGTCGTCTTTTGAATAGGCGATGAGAAGAATGACGGCCCGCGCGAAATGGGGGTCCTTCATGTCGGGAGTGGCTACGAGAAGGCTTCCCGGGCCCAAAACGGTGCTTGCATAATCATTCACTGTCCCGTATCATAATACACTTATGGTCAAAGTAGGCATCATTGGAGCATCGGGATACACGGGCGCAGAGCTGTTACGGCTGTGTGCCCAGCACCCAGAAGTAGAAGTGGTTTGCGCCACCGGAGATTCTCAGGCGGGCACGGTGGCCAGCGTTTTGTACCCATCATTGGCTGCTGCCTATCCAAACCTCGTGTTCGAAGAATTCAGCGCAGACAGGTTTACTGGCCTCGATGCGGTATTCCTAGGCGTGCCCCATGAGGCGGCATTAGAGATTGCTCCACAGTTGGTCGGCAAAGTCGGAGTCGTCATCGACTTGTCGGCGGCATACCGACTCAAAGATTCATCCCTGTACCCAACCTGGTACGGATTTGAACACACGCAACCTGAGCTCCTTGCTCAAGCGGTGTACGGCTTGCCAGAGCTATATCGGTCTCAATTGGTTGGGGCGAAACTCATCGCGACACCTGGTTGTTATGTGACTGCTGCATCATTGGCGTTGACGCCTTTGGTTCGGTCAGGGATTGTTAATCCGACTGGTGTCATCGTTGATGCTGCCTCAGGTGTAAGCGGCGCAGGTCGAGCACTGAAGCACTCGTCGATGTTCTCAACTATCGATGAAGATTTCACCGCTTATGGTCTGCTCGATCATCGGCATACGCCAGAGATTGAACAGGTGACTGGCGCACAAGTTCTGTTTACACCACACCTTGCACCTATGAATCGCGGAATTCTGGCGACCTGTTATGCAAGGCCCCAAGGTGATGCACCGTCCACAGCGTCCTTGTTGGCAGCTATTGCCACGTTCTATAAAAATGAGCAATACATCGTGGTGCGGCCAAGCAGCCCTTCTACAAAAGCAACGCTCGGTTCGAACAGTGTTCACATAACGGCGCGATTCGATGAACGTACTGGGTACGTAATGGTGATTGCCGCGCTCGACAACTTGGCCAAGGGCGCATCCGGTGGGGCAGTGCAGTCAATGAACGTTGCATTGGGTCTTCCTGAGTCATCTGGCCTATCAAATGTGGGTATGTACCCATGAGTTCATTATCAACCGCGCACGTACTTGTAGAGGCCCTGCCATACATTCGTAGGTTCGCAGGAAAAACAGTTGTAGTGAAGTTCGGTGGCAATGCAATCGCCGGAACTTCTGAACACGATGCGTTGTCT
>CALPPK020000081.1 GCA_943325435.2 Bifidobacterium breve | reverse complement strand
TTGAATAGTTGTGTCAGCGGTTTGCCCAACCGACCACGATCTACAAGACCCATAATTAAACCCTTGTTCCTAGACCCAGCGAAGGACGCCTTTGCGCCACGCATAGACAAGACCAAGTAACAAGATGGCGACAAAAATGCCCATCTCTACAAGGCCAAACATTCCGTACCGCTCGAGTTGAGTAGCCCACGGGAAAATAAAGACAGCTTCAACATCGAAGATGACGAACAACAGTGCAAAGACGTAATAGCGAATTTGGCTTTGTGACCAACCGTCGCCAACTGGGTCAACACCACTTTCATAGGTGAGCAGTTTTTCTGCGTTTGGATTATTCGGACGAATGAGTGCCGAAATACCAAGCAGCAAGCCGGCAACAAGAAAGGAGGCCAGTCCAAACCACACAACCGTGAGATAGGACCGTAAGAAGGGGGACATCACGTCCAAAACTACTACGGGGACTCACTATCGCCCCAACTTCCCACTGGGTCAACGACCAGTTATGCCATGTGCCTTTGTGCGATGTTTTCCAAAAACCATGCGACCAATTCATCGCACCGCGCCTCGGCATCGAGGATCTGAGAACTGGTCTCTTGCATCATTTCGTCGGGGGTCAACCCAATGGCAGCTATTTCTTCGCTCCCCTGACCTGTCATCCACAATCGCACAATCGACTCAGACGCCTCCGGGTGAAATTGGAGGCCAAGCGCCCTGCCACAGATCATGGCTTGGGGCCCAACGGGAGAATCAGCCAAGGTTGTGGCCCCAGCCGGAACGCTGAATCGGTCATAGTGCCACTGCATCCAATCGCCTCGGGTGAGGCAATCAGGGGTCGAATTGGATGCCTCAGCCACCGGAAACACTTGGTGCCAACCGATTTCAGGGGTTTTGGCCCGAGTGACTTCTCCGCCCAGGGTGACAGCCAATTGCTGAGCCCCGAAGCAAATTCCGAGGATTCCGATACCCCGAGATATGGCCTCGGCAAGGACGGCTTGCTCGGCCCGAACTGGCTCTGCAACATGATCCCAGTAGGTGCTCCAATTGGAACCCATGGCCACAACGAGGTCAAATCCATCAAGCGAGGGCCAGTTCTGGTGATCTTCTCGAAGAAACTCGGTGAACGAGTACCCGCGCTGGCGCAAGGCACGACCAACGAATCCAGGATCAGCATCCTCACTATTAGCGATGAGTACAGCGCGCATGACCACTACGGTAGGGGCTGATGACTGCTATCCCAATTGATTCTGCCGTCATTGAAGCGGCTCGACGTGCCGGAGTAGGGGTCGTCAAGCGCACTCCCATCACCGAGTCTGCTGCATTGTCCGAACGGTACGGCGGAAACGTGGTGTTCAAAGCTGAGAACTTACAGCGGACTGGGTCTTTCAAAATTCGCGGTGCCATGAGCAAACTTTCGTCACTCGGGGATGCGGTGAAGAACGGCGTGGTGGCGGGCAGTGCCGGAAACCATGCACAAGCAATTGCATTCGCAGCACGACATCACAATGTTCCGTGTGAAATTTTTGTTCCAGCTGGTGCATCGTTATCAAAGATGGAAGCAGTGCGTTCGTACGGTGCGATTCTGAGCGAAGGTGGAGACACATTGTCTGACGCGGTTGCTGCAGCTCAACGCCATGCAGATGCAACCGGTATGAATTTCTGTCATCCATATGACGATCCGATTGTGGTCGCAGGACAAGCAACTCTTGGACTTGAACTACTGGAAGATATTTCAGATTTATCTCTGGTCATTATTCCACTAGGTGGAGGCGGCTTGACTGGTGGTGTTGCAATGGCACTGAAAACATTTAATCCAAAAATTCGAGTTGTCGGTGTTCAAGTGCGTGCATGCGCGCCATACGCCGGATCACCTCCGCCCGATGGTCCTATCGTCACACTCGCCGACGGTATTGCAGTGAAGTCACCAGGTGCTTTCACGCGACCACTCATTGAACGATACGTCGATGAAATAGTTGTTGTTGAAGAAGATCTTGTTGCGGACGCAATGGTTCTTTTAATGGACCGCGGCAAGCTATACGTTGAAGGCGGCGGAGCCGTTGGTGTTTCTGCGCTGATGAGTGGTCAAGTAAAGCCAGCACAAACAGGTACAACATGTGTTGTTCTGTCGGGAGGCAATGTTGACCTCGGAATTCTTCCGGGACTCATTCGTCGTAACGAAACCAAAGCTGGTCGCAGGCTTATCTTGTTTGTTCGAATCTCAGACAGACCTGGTGGTCTCGCTCGACTACTTACATTGTTCGCAGAAACAGGTGCCAACTTGGTTGAAGTAGAACATGTTCGCGAAGGTGTGAGTTTGCATGTTCGAGAAACAGGCGTTCAGGCTGTCTTAGAAGTACGTGGCCGTGATCATGCTGATGAAGTTCTTACCGCAGTGCGCAATGCCGGATACGAGGCCGACGAAGTAGAAGCCGGATGAGCAAACCATTGATTGCAATTCCAGGACGCTTGAGTCCTGAAGCAACAGGACACCGCACTCCGATTACTAGTTGTGGCCAGAATTACATTGACGCCATCCATCGTGCCGGAGGCTTACCTGTCCTTGTTCCTCCTACAAGTAACCCAGCTGTCGTTGCTGAAACAATCGCTCGCTGCGATGGAATGCTCATGATTGGTGGAGGCGATGTCAGCCCATCCAAATACGGGGCAACTGAATGGGCGCGCTTATCCGGAGTCAATGAACTTATTGATGACTTTGAAATTGCAGCACTTCATCAGGCCATGGAATGCGATATTCCAATTCTTGCGGTCTGTCGCGGACAACAAGTTTTAAATGTTGCTCTTGGTGGCACTCTTATTCAACACCTCAAGACAACTCCTGATCATCGAGACACGATGCACGGCATTCAGGTGGTTACCGGGTCACGCTTGGCTCAAGCAATGGGAACTACAGAACCGCTTATTCACTCATTGCATCATCAAGCGATTGAAAAAGTTGCACCAGGTCTTGTTGTTGTCGGCACACATCAAGACGGCACAATTGAAGCAGTCGAACATACGGGATCAACTTGGATTGTGGCAGTGCAGTGGCATCCAGAAGACACCGCCCGTGATGATCCGTCACAACAGGGTTTGTTTAATACCCTGATTTCTCACGCCAGCTGATTTAGCCTGGCGCAAAACGCGCAAGGCGCGTGGCTTGAAGCAGCAACTCAGGGAAGAACCCAACAATAAGAGTTGCAGCAACAGAGATTGCTATAACAACAACTACTGCTGGATCTACTGAAATCTCAGAATCTGATGAAGGCTCTTCGAGCCACATGCTGACTGCAATACGAAGGTACAAGTAAGCACCAATAACAGCAGCCACCATGGCAGCAATTGCGAGTACGTACGAGTGTGCTTCTACAGATGATTTGATAACCGCAAATTTTGCAACGAACCCAGCTGTCAATGGAACACCAGCTTGAGCGAAAAGAAGGACAGTAAACGCCAACGCCAAGGCAGGACGACGCTTCGCCAGACCCTGGAAATCAGACAGATTGGTTTCTCCGTCGGTATTGCCAGACATTGCGAGAACAATTGCGAATGAACCCATTACCAACACGGTGTAGATAGCCAGGTAGTTCATTGACGTTGCAATACCATCACCACTCATCTGACCAGCGGCTTCTACCCCGACCAAAATGAAACCAGCATGGCTAATTGACGAATAGGCCAACATGCGTTTTACGTTTGTCTGAACCACCGCCAAGATCGAACCGGTAAACACGGTCAGCATTGCGAGTGCCCATACAACAGGGCGCCAATCATCAGCACGCTGTTCAAGACCCACCATCAGAATTCGAAGTAGCGCTACGAACGCCGCGACTTTTCCGGCAGACGCCATAAACGCTGTGACCGGAGTTGGCGCTCCTTCGTACACATCGGGAGTCCACACATGAAATGGTGCTGCAGATACCTTGAATCCGAGACCGACCAACAAGAGGCCGATGCCAATGAGCAACATCGCATCTGTATTAACGATGGAGATATTTCCTGAAAGTGTTTCACCAAT
The DNA here is from genome assembly GCA_943325435.2 of Bifidobacterium breve. Next base: position 2,200 of record CALPPK020000081.1, on the reverse strand, counting down.
ACCTGAGATTTTTGTACTGCCCGTTGAGCCGAAGACCAGCGCAACGCCGTACAAGAAAAAAGCCGATGAGAAGCCGCCAAGAATGAAGTATTTCAAGCCTGATTCTTGGCTCTGCTCGCGATCACGATTACTCGCCGCCAGTAGATACAACGACAGGCTCAAAATTTCAAGACCGAGGAACAACACAATGAGTTCATTGGCAGCCACCATTACTAATGCACCGATGGCGGAAGTTAGTAACAGGGCGTACAGTTCCGGACCATCTGCATTCATTCGGACCAAATAGGCCGACAGCATAAGCGCAGCGAAAATAACTGAGATACATATCGCGATACTGGCGAGAACAGAGACCCTGTCAATTGCAATTGCATCAGCAAAGAAGGTTTGGCCCTTGATGTAATACAAGTCGTTCCACTTCACAGCATTTGCAACGAGGGCAACAGCTGTTGATATTCCTGTCACCCATGCATATCCGCGACGGGGCCACGTGGGAACGAGCGAACCAACGAGCAGCAGGAAACACGTACCTGCCAACAACGAAAGAACGGGAATTAGTTCACCCCAAGGAATTGATGGGCCGTCGAGTGTCGCTGCGAAAACCATCAGTGACCTTCTACCTTCGTTGTTTCAGGTGTTTTTACTTCAGGTGTCTTAACTTCAGGTGTGGTTGGTGCCTTGTAGTCACTATGTGAGACCACATGTTCCATCAACTTGTCAACACTGGGTTCAATTCGTTCAAGCATCGGCTTTGGATAAATGCCCGTGAATCCGATGAGCCCGATAAACACCATCAGCAGTGCACCTTCGCGCAGAGTCAACTCAGCAAAAGTTGAATTTGCCTCATCTGGTTCACCATGGAATACGCGCTGGTATGCCCACAACAAATAGAGCGCAGCAAGAATGACGCCAGTCGCAGCGACAATGGTCCACCACCGTGCGGATTGGAAAGAACCAATCAGAATCAGGAACTCTCCGGCAAAACCGTTAAGTCCTGGAACACCAATTGAACTCAACATCACGATCATGAAGGCCGCAGAGAATATTGGAGCAACAGATTGAATACCGCGCAACTCCGCGATTTCACGGGTGTGACGACGTTCGTAAATCATTCCGACCAACAAGAACAAAGCTCCGGTTGAAATACCGTGGTTCACCATTTGCATCACACTGCCGGTAAGCGATTGTGATGTGATGGCAAAAATACCGAGGACAATAAATCCGAGGTGAGCAACCGAAGAATAGGCAACGAGTCGCTTTAGGTCAGTCTGCATTGTCGCTGCGATTGCACCATAGATAATTCCGATAACTGCAAGTGTTAGCAGTACTGGTTTGGCCCACACAGCAGCTTCTGGGAACAAGTACAAACCAAATCGAAGGAATCCGTACGTTCCCATCTTTAGCAATACGCCAGCCAAGATGACAGAGCCACCGGTAGGTGCTTGAGTATGCGCATCAGGCAACCAGGTATGTAGAGGGAAAATGGGCACCTTTACAGCAAATGCAATTGCGAAGGACACGAACAACCAACGACCGGTATTGGTAGCAAAACTTGCTTGCTCGGCAAGAGTCACCAAGTCAAAGGTGAGGTACCCAATATCACGGCGCGCAATGACTGCGGTTGCAATGATACCGACCAGCATGAATGCCGAACCGAGCATTGTGTACAAAAAGAACTTGGTGGCTGCGTAGACGCGCTTGTCGTATCCCCATCCACCAATGAGGAAATACATCGGCACGAGAACAATTTCAAAGAAAATGAAGAACAAGAAAAGGTCAAGACTAAGGAAACTTCCCATCACGCCAGCTTCAAGCAACAACAACCATGCCAAGTAGCGCTTGTGATCATGATGTGGATCAACACCAAGAATTACCAGTGGGAACAGTATTCCAGTGAGCACCACAAGGAATAGAGACACGCCATCAACACCAAGATGCCATGAAATTCCCCACGACGTCACCCAATCATGTTGTGAAACGAACTGGAACCCAGAATCATGAGAATGGAAAGAAGCGAGGAGCCAGATTGACATTCCGCCAACGCCCACGCTGAACAGCATCGCGATGAGCTTCACGTATTCGAGATGCTTATTGCTGATAACGGTTACAAGAATTGCACCGAGAATCGGCAACAAGACAAGTGCAGAAAGAATTGGGAATGAAGCGTGCATTAGAGAATTCCTCTCAGAAGGAACCAAGCGAG
>CALPPK020000080.1 GCA_943325435.2 Bifidobacterium breve | reverse complement strand
GATGCAAAAGCACCTGTAGACCTCAAGAGAGTGTCCACAAGAGTGGTTTTGCCGTGGTCGACGTGCGCCACTAGGGCAACATTGCGTAAGGAGTTTGTCATGGGGGTATTTCGTTTTCTGTCCGGCTATCCGGATTAATCGATGTCGTCTTCGGATTCGTCTTCGTCTTCGTCGAAGCGCACCCCGTAGCGCTCGGCTATGGCTGCATACTCATCATCATCGGTAGCACTCACTCGTGGTGAGTCACCAAGACCTAGGTCTGCAGCACTGGGGCCTGCTTGCTTCAATTTCCGCGCTTCTTCAAACCGGCGATGTCGACCTTTTTTCATGGTCGGTCTCCGAACATTTCATTGGCATAAATGCCTACTGGACAACCGAAACGAGTGTACAGGTCGGTGAGACAAAAAGATGACCTTTGCCTCAGGATGGGTCAATATCAACCAGTTTGAGGCCAGAACCAGAGGTTCCAGTGAATGTCAGAGCCTTTCGGCCAGCCACGAGGTCCTCGATATCAGCTCCGACAATGTCCTTACGCCAACCGTGACGAAGTCGTGCTTCAACGGACCCACTGAGCAGGTCAACAATGTCTTTACGCGTGGCTAGCAGGCCTGCATCGAGATCACTTTGTTTTGCCAGTTCAGTTATCCATGCTGAGACAAGAGTGACGGCAGGACGCATGGACTTCTCTAAATCGTCTCCATCACTAGAGGGAAAATTGAGTTCCCCATCGACAGAATCTGCGACGCCGAACTGGATCGCATCGAGAAGTGCTTTACCGTGAACACCGTTGGCGTGTCGGTTATCGACTCCCCTGCTCTGTAAAAGATCATCAGCGGTACGGGGCGCTCGTTGGGCTACTCCAAGTACCGCAATATCAGACAAAACATGACGAGGAGGAAGGTCAAGATCCATTGCGCGTTCTTCGCGCCACTTAGCTACAGCTCTAGCAACGAATCGAGATTTGCCACGCAGCGTTCTGACATCCTTAACGCGTAGCCATGCTTCTTCAGGCGCATTAGGGCCAGTCGGCCTGGTGCGAAGTTCCTCACACGCTTCTGCAGCCCATTCCATTCGACCACGCTTCTCAAGGTCAGTGAAAATAATGGAAGAAAGCTCGGCCAAATACGCAACGTCTGACGCTGCGTATCGCAGTTGGTCTGAGGTGAGCGGTCTGCGCAACCAATCAGTAAGTCGATCACCCTTCGGCACAACAACTTTTAACAGTGACTGCAAAAGTGAGGCAAGAGACGGCTGGGTGTAACCGAGGAAACTTGCACACAGTTGAGTGTCCAAAATTCGTGACGGCACGAAGCCGACGCTTTGGGTCAAGACATCCAAATCTTGCTGAGCGGCATGAAGTACGCACAACGAAGGCCCGTCCATAAGAGGTCGCATCAAAGTGGCATCACACGACACGGGATCAATGACACCGAGGCGATTGCCGGTTGCAATTTGAATCAGTGCCAACTGGGGAAAGTAGGTCTTTTCCCTATGAAACTCAGTATCAAGGTAATACACGTCTTGCTGAGATGCGTACGACACAAACTCCATCAACGCAGAGTTTGTGTCTATCCATTCAAATGAAATGTCAGGACGCTGTGTCACCTGTGGTCACCTCGTGCCCTTCAACAATCCACATTCCTGTTCCGCCAGCAACATTGATAAACGTTGTGCCGTCGAGCGCAGGAATGTTTGACAAGTGGCCGCACGCCCGCAGGCTTCGTCCACCTGCCTGGCAGATGACATATACGACTGGCCCGAGCGCACACTCTTGTTCTCGGCCCACCAACCCTGAGAGAGCAATGTTGATAGCTCCTGGGACATGACCATCGATGTATTCGTCGACCTCGCGAACGTCGATCACCGTGCGTTCAGGCATGGCAGCTAGTTCAGATATTGAGATTTCAGAAATTGACATATCTAGATAGTAGTTGTCTCGTCTGAAGGGTTCAGATCTGCATACGAATTTATGTTTCGAACCGCATTTGCTGGAACTGGCACTTCTGCTACGTCAAGCAATACCGCAGCACGATGAACTGCACGTTCGTTTCTCTTCCAGACAGATTGCAACGTCGACGCACATTCCTCTTTCGACCACGCCGCACACAGCCAGTTCAAACGATCAGTGCGACCAACCGTTGCTTGTGCGTCATTAAGACCCTTGACCAAACTTGCGATGACCGCACTTGTAATAAAGGGCATGTCACACGACAGGACGACAACGGAATCATGTTCTGCATGTTTCAATGCTGTGATAACACCACCAAGCGGACCTTCACCAGGAAAGCTGTCCTTCTTCCAGGTTCCAGTGATTGTCTTTGCTCGAGCAGCCGTACCACCAATGATCAGTACCTGGGACGCACCGGCCTCATGCGCAGCAAGCGAAACTCGGTTGGCCATTGAAATCCCATCGATCTCATACGTTGCTTTGTCGACGCCCATACGAGAGCTATCGCCGCCAATAAGTATCGCGACCGTGAATTGCTCAACAGACATAATGACAACGCTACGGGCTGTTCGCCATCTATGGTGATGGCATGAACTCCTTATGGGCATCAACCGACATCGAAACCCTCAAAAACCTAGCTTTGGGACTCTCAGGCGCCTCCATAATCGTTGGCCTAATCCTGATGAAAGTGGTCTCATCCATCATTGGAAAGATCGTTTCACTTGTCATCTTTGTGGCCATCGCCCTTGCTGGCTATTCGCAGAGAGCGCAAGTTATTGACTGCGCGAACTCGGTGAAATCTCAAGCCACCGCAACAGCATCAGTTGACACAACGTGCACCTTTTTTGGGCAAGACATAAAAGTGAAAGTGCCTCAGCCCTCGCAATGAGGAAGTATTAACTCCTGCACAAAATCCAACGGATGTGTCATGGGCGCGCTATGGGCCGCATCGCGAAGTTCGACTAGTTGACCATTCGTCAGGTTTTGTGCAAGCCATCTGGCTCCATCTGCGTGGTGTTTCATTCCAAGCGATCCGTAGCCACACAGAACTGGGCAAGTGATGTTCTCTACATTCCACGGTGCCTTGCTACGTAGTGCTGTGAGCTCTCCCACCAGCGCAGCACCTTCGCGCCTGCGCTCTTCTCTAGTTCGTTCGGGCAATGCTTCCCATCGTTTGTGTCCAATTAGTCGAATCATGAAGTTCTGAGCAGCATCTGCTTCTGACGAAGCAACTGCCATCGCGCCTGCTGTGGTTCCCGGCCACCAATCCATCCACGACAGAGGTGTCTCGTATGTGCTCACTCCAATCACTTGAGTGCCAAGACGCGCAGCAGCTGATAACGCGATGTTCCCCCCAAACGAGTGGCCAATGAGCACAACCTTCCGTGCCCCGACGAGACCAACAAGATCTTCAACTTGATCGTCAACGGTGAATGGACCCGCATGCGGCCATGATCGTGCGTAGCCTCGCCTGTCGTATCGCAATACTCGATGATCGCCTTGCAAATGGCGTGCCAAAAGAGCCATTCCGCCACTTCGGTCGAGTGACCCGTGGATCAGAACTACTAAGAAGTCAGAATCAGGTCCAGATTCAATAGAAAAGATCTGTGATTCGTTCAGTCGATGATGCTGCTCACGAGACACTTCCGTATCCTTTCATAGTTGTGGAACTAATTCTTGTGCGTCATGGCCTCCCAGTGAGGAAAGAAAATACCGATGGGCCAGCTGACCCTGAGCTATCAATCGACGGACATGCTCAGGCGGCCCTGTTTGCTGCGTACATGATGTCCGAGAATGTCGATGCGATTTATTCAAGTCCACTTCGTCGCGCTGTGCAGACTGCAGAACCGTTGTCTACCGCAATTGGCATTGACCCAATCTTGGTTCCGGGAATCGCTGAGTGGGATCAGCATTCAAATGAATACATTCCTGTCGAAGAACTGAAGGCAGCGAACGACCCTCGTTGGTTAGAAATGGCTAAGGGTGGTTTCAGTTCAGACGAGATTCCTGAAGATTTCCACAATCGTGTTCTGGAAGCAATCGAAGGAATCATTGCTAAGCATCGCGGCGACACTGTCGTTGTGACATGTCATGGTGGAGTGATCAACGACTATCTCTCGCACATTCTTGGTATTTCAAATTCGCAGTTCTTTTATCCGAACTACACATCAATACATCGCATCGCTGCTTCATCTTCCGGGCATCGAAGCATTCTTTCAATAAATGAGACTTCACATCTTCGGGGTTCAGGACTACCAACGGGCCTATTCCATGCCTAAAACAACAGTCGGTTCACTTCTTCAATGGCTCGATAAGTGCCCCACACCGTTTCATGTTGTCGAGACAGCGGCCTCGAATCTTGAAGCGGCCGGGTTCACACGAACAACCCAATTGGGCAATGAGATACCCAGCCTTGGTTATCTAGCCGTTGACGGCTGCATTGTCGCTTGGAGACTAGGCACTCGAACGGGAGCACTACGCATCATTGGCGCGCATACCGACTCCCCCAACTTGCGGGTCTTGCCCCATGCAGATATTCACCAACTCGGTTGGTCGCAACTGGCAATAGAGATTTACGGCGGAGTCCTCCTGAATTCGTGGCTCGACAGAGACCTCGGTATTGCCGGACGCGTCATTGATTCAAACGGTGAGGCCCATTTATTCTCGGCGCCAAAGGCTCTTGCACGCATTCCACAGTTGGCCATTCATCTTGATAGGGAAATTGGAGACAAGGGTCTTCATCTAGACCGCCACCAACACATGACACCTGTCTGGGGTTCAACACAGCAGTCATTCACTGATTGGATACAACGAACTTCAGGCGTTGCAGACGTATCGGCTTTCGACGCTCATCTATTCGACATTTCCCATGCCTCGCTCTTAGGCGCCGATGAATCGCTATTGGCAAGTGGTCGCTTAGATAACCAAGCATCTTGTTGGAGCGCAATTGAAGCGCTGCGCAATGCCCCAGAATCCGAACACACCTCGATACTCGTTCTCAATGATCATGAAGAGGTGGGAAGTAATAGTTCCACCGGAGCTGCTGGACCCATGCTTGCAAACGTGGTTTCTCTTATTGCGTCGCAACATGGTCTCAGTGAAGGCCAGCAGTTTGATCGGCTCGCTTCGTCTTGGTGTTTGTCAGCCGACAATGCTCATGCAATTCATCCCAACTATGCAGAGCGTCATGAACCACGACACGCACCGCTTATCAACCACGGTCCAGCCGTAAAGGTGAATGGAAACCAAAGATATGCAACGTCTGCTCGCGGACTTGCACACATTCGATCTATCGCTGAATCGAATGGAATTCCATTACAAACTTTTGCGTCGCGAAACAATGTTCCATGCGGTTCGACTATCGGACCAATCACGGCTACACAACTAGGCATCGAAGCAATTGACATCGGTATTCCGCAACTGTCAATGCATTCGGCCAGAGAAATGTGCGGTGCCACTGATCCGGTACACCTGGTTTCGTTAATGAGCGCATTCTTACAGCGCTAATTGTCAATAGATATTTGGACTACCAGCTAAACGCTGTGCCTCATCAAACAATCGTTGCAATTCGTCTGACAAGTTAGTACTCAAATCTTTCAAGGCAGATCGCGGCAAACGCTCAGTACCGTTGGTCACCGTTTGAATCGGTTTACCGATGACTACAACGCATTTCCGCGGGTAAATCATCTTTGAACCTTTTGGCATGACGCGCTCAGAACCACCGATTCCTACGGGAATGATTGGTACACCGGCTTTGGCGGCAACATAGGTTGCGCCATCAAACAGAGGGTGGACAACTGGACCACTTTGACGTGTCCCCTCAGGAAATAGCACCAATGGTTCTCCTGCTTCAAGGACTGCTACGCATCGACGCAATGCTTCGCGATCTGCTGTGCCTCTACTAACGGGAAAAGCTCCAAGAGCCGAGACGATCCAACCGATAGGAGCGAACTTCCAGATGGTGTCTTTACCCATGAAACGCATACGCCGAGCTGTCACTGCAGCTGCAAGGGGTGTATCAATATTTGATCTGTGTATCGGCGCCAGAAGGAATGCTCCGGACTTCGGAATATTTTCCTTGCCAACTATTTTCGTACGCGTATACGTCACACACACGAATACAACTAGTCCGCGAAGAAGTCTGTAGAAGAGCCGACTGAGAAGTGTCTGGCCAGCCATAAATGTGTCCACTTCAGCCACGATCAACTCTTTCGAAATGAGAAACGATCTCAGCTACAACTTCTTCAATGGTTCTGTTGCTG
>CALPPK020000079.1 GCA_943325435.2 Bifidobacterium breve | reverse complement strand
CGAAGTCATCAACATACGGCAGAGCAGCTGCCATTCCTCTGGCAAGAGGGGCATAACCCGGTGTGACTTTCAGGGGGTTCACCCACACAATGCGAAATGACACACGATGAAGGCGTTCCATCTGTTCTGCAAGCACGACGGGGTCTCCGCGGTCCCAACCATCCGACAAGACAACAACAATTGCTCCGCGGGCCATGCCGCGAACGCCCCATTCGTTGTTGAACAAACGCAATGTTTCACCGAGCCGCGTTCCGCCGCTCCAGTCACGTACGTTCTCGCCAGCTGCGCGCAATGCACGATCAGGATCTTTTGAAGAAAGCTCTCGCGTAATGCGCGTAAGCCGAGTGCCTAATGTAAATGCCTCAACACGTTGCCGACCCGCGACGCCTGCATGAACGAACCGAACAAGTGCGCGCGCGTACGGCTCCATTGAGCCGCTGATGTCGAGAAGAAACACGATGCGTCGTGGCTTATCGCCCTTTTCTACCCAATGGCGTCGCATCGGCTCGCCGCTGGCTGCAAGTGAAGCTCGAACTGTTGCACGCATATCTGGGCGTTTGCCGCGTGAGCGCGTTGGCTTCATGCGAAGTGATGGGCGAGGAGGGCCAGCCATGCGCAGTGATTGCATGAATTGCTGCGCTTGGTTCATCTCATCATTTGAATATTCAGCAAAGTCTTTGTCACGCAATGTCTCAACGCCAGAGAATCGCAACGTGATGGTGGGGTCATCTGACGCGTCAGCATTTCCGTCTGCACTGCCTTCATCTTCAGTATCCAACGCAAGAGTGACCTTCAATTGTTCTTCATCGTCAGCTACTACTGATTCACGATGTTCCCAAAAAACATTGAATGCTTTGTCGTACAGTGCGATGTCTTCTGGTCGGCGCACCAGAGTCGTGCGACCAGCCCAATACACAGAATTGCGGTCTTCGATGCCGACTAATGACAGTGCGTTGATGAACGTGAGAACAGAATCAAGTGGTGTTGCAATATCGAGACGGCGAAGAACGCGCGCGAATCCGACAGCGAGTCGGTCTGGGTTTGACTCAACCGTGAAGGAGGCCACGGTCGAATGCCTGTTGTACAACGCCAGCGATTCCGTGATCGCGCACGCGACTGTGATCTTCGCGGTACTTCAGCACGGTGCCGAGAGTGCGGTCGAGAACTGTTTCGTCGATTTCCGTGATACCGAGGCGGCCTAGTGCTGCTGCCCAATCGATTGTCTCAGCAACCCCAGGCGGCTTGTACAAATTGATGGCGCGAAGCGCTTCAACTGCACCAGCAACTTGACGAGCGAGAACTTCGCTTGCTTCTGGAACTCGCATTTGCACAATTTCGACTTCGCGATCAAATGATGGGTGTTCAACCCAGTGATACAAACAACGGCGTTTCAGTGCATCGTGAACATCACGGGTTCGGTTTGAAGTGAGAATCACGATTGGCGGGTTGTCAGTACGAAAGGTTCCGATTTCGGGAACTGTTACTTGAAAATCTGACAACACTTCCAAGAGGTATGCCTCGAACTCGTCATCGGCACGGTCAATTTCGTCAATCAGCAAAACAGGAGGAGTGGTGTGTCCGTAGTCAATGGCGCGAAGTAGTGCGCGCTTCAGTAAAAACCGTTCGTCGTACAGTTGGCCTTCAAGTTCTGCGGTTCCTGATTGTGCTGCTTCGCCAGATGCTTCAGCTGCACGTAGGTGCAGTAACTGGCGCGAGTAGTCCCAGTCGTACACAGCTTGTGCTGCATCAATTCCTTCGTAACACTGCAAACGAATTAGTTCAGCGTTCTGCCAACGAGCGATGCTTTTTGCTAGTTCGGTTTTACCGACACCCGCTTCGCCCTCAAGAAAGAGAGGTCGGTGCAGTGTGAGAGCAAGAAAGACAGCAGTGACAAGACCTTCGTCCGCTAGGTAGCCGTGTGCTGCAAGCCCATCAGCGACTTCTTGAGTGGTTTTCGGCTCGTATGACACGTATAGAGCGTAGGGGATAGAGCCCTATGAGTCCCATCCGAGACCGAGTCGGTCAAGGGTGCGCAGCCATGTATTGCGTGTTCCGGTCTTGTCTTCATGATCAAGTGACCATCGAGTGGCTTGAATACCAATGAATCGAAATGGCTCTGGCGGAAATGGCACAGGCTTTGTGCGTACGAATTCAGTTGCCGTTGCTCTAGTGCGACGACCATCAATGAGGTCAAGCATCACTTCAGCGCCGAATCGAGAAGCAGCGACGCCTAGGCCTGTGTAGCCAAGCGCGTATGACACGCGACCGCCCATTGCTTTGCCCCAGAACACGCAGAAACGACTGCACGTGTCGATGACGCCGCCCCACATGTGAGAAAAGCGAACGCCTTCAAGTTGCGGAAACGTTTCAAAGAAATGCTGAGACAACATGGCCCAGGATTCTGGACGTGATTCATTTTCTTGGCGTACTTTTCCTGCAAAGAAATACACGGCGTCGTATCCGCCCCACAAGATGCGGTTGTCTTCGGTGAGTCGGTAGTAATGAAACTGGTTCGGAATATCACTCAGACCTTGACGGCCCTTCCACCCGATGGAGTCAAGCTGGGATTGCGTGAGAGGTTCTGTGACCATGCAGTAGTCATAGACCGGCGCTACATAGTTGTTAAGGCGTTTGAGTACTGGTTTGAATGCATTTGTTGCAAGCGCAACCTTGCCTGCACGAATACGACCAAGTGGGGTAGTGACTAGCACTCCTACTCCGTCTTTTTCCATTGACAATGCTTTTGAGTCTTCGTAAATACGCACGCCTAATGATTCGGCTGTGGCTTTTAAGCCCCACACCAAACGTGCAGGGTCAATAAGTGCTGCGGTGTCATGTCGCCATAAGCCACCCGTGTACAACGGTGAATGTACTTGTGCTTGCATTGCGTCGCGATCTAACCATTCAACTTTTTGTCCCAATTTACGCAGGTGCGCATAGTCGTCGCGTAGTTCATCAAGATAAGAAGATGGGTGAGTTGTTGTTGCAACGTCAATTGCACCCGTGCGCTCCCAGTCGCAATCGATGTTGTACTTCTTGACTGCAGATTCAATGTCATTGAGATTCTTCAGGCCAAGTTCTTCAAGCACCGACACTTCATCTGGGAATCGTGCTTGCGCATTTGCAATGCCGTGCGTTAACGATGAATCAACAAATCCACCATTACGTCCGCTGGCAGCAGAACCCACTTCATGGGCTTCAATCAGAATGACATCACGCGATGGGTCACGTTCTTTGGCCAGGATGGCAGTCCATAGGCCTGTGTAGCCACCGCCAATAATGCAGAGGTCGCAGCTTTCGGTGCGGACCAGGGTTGGGTTCGAATCGGGTTCGTCTACGTCTTCATACCAGTAGGGATATGTATCTGCGTCGGCGATCGCGTCGAGATGACGCTCGTCCATGGTTTCACCACCTTGTGACCATCAGGTTACCCGAGGGGCATGGTTACTGTGGGTGTATGGATCTTGGACTAACGGGGAGAACAGCTGCGATTGCGGCTGGAACTGCTGGATTGGGCCTTGGCACCGCCAAGGCGCTCGCTGCGGACGGAGTTCGTGTCGTTGTATGTGGTCGCGACGAGAATCGCTTAGAGAAGGCTCTCAGTGAAATTGGACATGGAGCCACCGGTTTTGTGTGTGACGTTTCCACCGACGTTGGAGGACGTGAATTTGCCGAACGGGCAATTGAGAGGCTTGGTTCAATCGACATCTTGGTTGCCAATGGTGGAGGCCCGCCCCCAGGCGGCTTTGCTCAGACTGCTGAATCGCAATATTTAGAGGCGCTGCAAAAGAACTTACTCAGTGTCGTTGCTATGTGTCAGGTGGCCGTGCCGCCGATGCGTGAACGCAAGTGGGGTCGCGTACTTGCAATTACATCTGTTGCAGTACGCCAGCCAATGAACAATTTGATTCTGTCGAACACTGCTCGTGCCGGAGTAACAGGGTTCTTAAAGACCCTTGCCCGTGAAGTTGCAGGTGACGGCGTCACTGTTAATTCCATTCAGCCAGGTACACACGCCACAGATCGCATTACGCAGTTGTACGGCGCAGACCCCGATGTAAAAGCGATGGGCATTCCTGCTGGCTTTATGGGAGACGCTGATGACTTTGGTCGTATTGGTGCTTTCATGTGTAGTGACTCAGCCAAGTTCATGACTGGTGTGCAATTGCACGTTGATGGCGGTTCATACGCCGGATTGTTATAGGTTCATTTCATGCTTCATCACATCGTGTTATTCACATGGAACGACAAAGTTCCTGCCGGACATCCTGCAATTGCTGCTAATGAATTACGTAAGTACGCAGCCACTCTTGATGGCCTCGTGTCATACAACTGCGGACCAAATGCGGGTCACACATCTACTGCAGCCGATTTTGCAGTCTCGGCAGTATTTGAAGACGTTGCGGCGTGGCATGCATATGACACCGCTGATGAACACAACCGAATTCGAGCTGAAGTATTCGGGCCATTCGTGGCCAACCGGGCCGTTATTCAGTTCGAGAGTTAACACTTATACGTGAAGTGCGTTCTTCCCACTTGTTGGCGAGGAACCAGGCGAGAAGAACAACTGCCCAGCCAGCTATGCCATCAATGATGAAGTGCTCGCCGAAGTAGACCAACGCTGTCAGCATTGCGACAGGGAAGGCGAGTGCAGCAATACGTATCCATGTTTTGCAATTGCGAAAGAACCACAACGCAACCAGTAATGCCATCCCGGCATGCAGTGAAGGCATAGGGGCAACGGCATTCAAGACACCTGCTCCACGATCAAGTGTTTTCGAAACGGTCTTCAGGTGTAGTTCCAACCAGCCACGACCTGTGATGCGTTGAATGGGTGGCAAGTAACCCTCTCGTGAGGCCATCCATGGTGGAGCTGCAGGGAAGATGATGAAAATGAACACAGAGATTCCGAGCGTGAGTGAGAATCGACGGACATAGTGCAACCAAGAAATGCGATTTCGGATTCGTAGCAAGACAAGTGGCAGGACTGGAAGAACAAAATGTGTCATGTAGATAACGGAACCAACGACGTCGTACCACTTCACATCATTCGGTGTGTAGAAGCGGCGTTGCATTCCTGAGATTGGTTCGCGGCCAAAGGTGATGAGGGAATCAAGATCTCGTAGTGCGGTGTAATTGACGCCGATGCCCCATTGGTCTGCTGTGCCACGGCTGTAGTCATACGCCATGTAGATAACGACCATTAGTGCCCAGTCGCGCAGCATTTGAACTACTTGTTCACGATTACGACCAAGTGAGGCGCAGGCAAATGCGCCGAACATCCACAGAAGGACTGCGATGCGATCAACCGGTATGCCATAAACAACAATGCTCCAGAAGAACACTGCGATGTATGTCAGAAGGACATATGGACGAAGCGTGCCGAGGGAATTCTCGGCTGCTTTCATGTCAGGTGCTATTTGCTAGTTGACTCGAGCGCTCTGCGCACCAACACCTCTGCAAGGTGAACGCGGTACTCCGCGCTTGCATTGAGGTCTGATTGTGGTTCTGCTTCTGCACCAGCAAGTTTGGCTGCATCACTGACGCTTGCTCCACCTGCAATTGCTTTCGCAACGCTTGTTGCCAAAATTGGAACTGAGCCCATGTTGACAAGGCCAACACCAGACTCGTTTCCGCGCTTCCATGCAGCCACGCCGACAATTGCCCAGTCTTGTGCACGGCGGTTGAACTTCTGAAAGCCCCATGTTGCGCCGTTCATTTTCGGAACACGAATCTCTGTGAGCATTTCGTCAGGAGCAAGTGCTGATTCAAGGAAACCAACATAGAAATCTGCAGCTGCAATTTCACGTGTGCCGTTCGGGCCTTGCACAACATATGTCGCACCTAGCGCCAATGTTGTTGCAGGCAAGTCAGATGCTGAGTCTGCGTGTGCAATAGAACCACCGATGGTGCCGCGATGGCGCACCTGCGGATCGCCTACATGGCTTGCTGCAAATGCCAACAGGGGAACATGCTCGGCAAGGATTGGTGATTTCTCAACATCCATGTGGCGAGTCATTGCGCCAATTGCAATGTGGTTACCCGCATCACGGATGTATGACAAGTCTTGAATGCGGGCAATGTCAATAAGCACTGCTGGTTGAGCGAGGCGTAACTTCATCAGTGGCAACAAGCTGTGGCCACCTGCGAGGAACTTTGCGTCGTCGCCGTACTCGCCGACAAGCGAGATTGCTTCAGCGGCAGACGATGCTCGCT
>CALPPK020000078.1 GCA_943325435.2 Bifidobacterium breve | reverse complement strand
ATTCCTGGTTCAGGCAATGAGTGGAGTGCCATCGATTGTGGCTGGTCTGTTCGTCTATTCGACGGTTGTTATTGCCTTTGGCGGATTCAGTGCATGGGCTGGTGCAATCGCATTGAGCATCCTCATGCTTCCGACGGTTGCTCGTACATCGGAAGAAGTTCTGAAATTGGTATCGGTTGATCTACGTACTTCAAGTGCCGCACTTGGTGCGACACAAGCTCGCACTGTGTTCACCGTGGTGATTCCAACTGTGGCCTCTGGGCTGATCACCGCCGCCGTGCTTGGCGTGGCGCGAGTTGTGGGTGAGACTGCACCGCTAATTCTTACCTCTTCGTATTTCGTTGCAACCAGTACAAACCTGAACGATCCAATTGCAAGTTTGCCAATTTATATTTTCTCAAGTCTTGGGCTGGGCGATCAAAATGCCACTGCTCGTGCTTGGGGTGGTGCATTGGTGTTGCTCGGAATGGTCTTTTTCTTCTTCCTACTCACCCGAATCTTTAGTTCCCGAATCAAGCGAAAGTAATATGATGGATAACAATCAAATTGATAGCCAAATTAGCGAAACAACTCGCCCCCACATCACAGCTAAGGTCGAGATTCCGGAGCAACGAAGTAAGCTACACACTGAAGATTTGCAGGTCGACAAAATGGTGAAGTCAGAATCAGGACTTGAAACACGAAATGTACACGCGTGGTTTGATAAGCATCACGCCCTAGCCGACATTTCTTTACATTTCCCAAAGAACACAGTGACAGGACTCATTGGTCCTTCAGGTTGCGGTAAGTCAACTTTCCTTCGACTTCTCAATCGCATGCATGAATTCATCCCAAGGGCTGCAATGGCCGGAGAAGTTCTCTTCGCTGGTAATGACATTTATGATCCAGGTGTTAACCCTATTGATATTCGTCGGCGAATCGGAATGGTGTTTCAGAAGCCAAACCCATTTCCTGCCATGAACATTGGCGAGAACGTGGTGGCAGGATTGAAGTTGTCACGTGTCAAAACCTCAAATAAAGATGCCCTTATTGAAGATTGCCTCACACGGGCCGGGCTCTGGAAAGAAGTCAAAGACAGGCTCGGCTCAGCTGGAGGCTCGCTTTCAGGTGGTCAGCAACAGCGTTTGTGTATTGCACGCGCGTTAGCGCTTAACCCAGAAGTGTTGTTGTTAGATGAGCCATGCTCGGCCCTCGACCCGGGCTCAACACTGCGGGTAGAAGAAACGATTGTTCAGTTGTCAGCGTCAATGACCATCGTCATTGTTACGCACAACATGCAACAAGCTGCTCGTGTTAGTGATTATTGTGCCTTCTTCCTCTCAGATGGTGGTCCAGGTCAACTTGTTGAAGCTGATCTCACTACGAACATCTTTTCTAATCCATCTGATACGCGGACCGCTGATTACGTGCAAGGTCGCTTCGGCTGACCAGTTAACTCATTGTTAATCTTCCGTACCCTCTGGGTTTGGTGATTCGATACATGCCTGTTAAGAGGCTTGCTTATGCTCGGTGCAGGGAATAAGTAATGCCCTATCTAAACAGGAGAACAAATGAAATTACGACAGAAGGCTGCAATAGCAATTGCGGCAATCTCACTCGCAAGTGTTGCTGGCGTAGGACCAGCTAACGCAGCCTCTATTGGTGGCGGCGGAGCAAGCTTCCTTGCCAACATGATGGATATCTGCGCTGCGCAATACAACCGCAATACTCAATCGAACACTGCATCAGACATTGTCACTTATGCATCAGTCGGCTCCAGTTCTGGAAAGAGCGGCTTTACAAAGGGCACCTACTTGTTCGGTGGATCTGAATCCGCCTACAGCGCCGGTACAGCTCCAGCAGGTTTGGTCTATGTCCCACTTGTTGGTGGCGCAATCGCTATCGGTTACCGCCTCGATGGAATTTCACCAGCGAACGCAACTGTGCGTCTCCCGAGTGAAGTAGTTGCAAAGATTTTTGCAGGCCAAATTACAAAGTGGAATGACCCAGCTATTGCTGCAGCAAACAAGGCAACAACAGTTGCTAAGAAGCTCAAGTCAACCAAGGACGGCGTAACGGTTTCTGTTGCAAAGAAGGCTTCAAACGTTGAGTTCGCAGTGTCAATGACATCAGCAGCCGCTAAGAAGTACAAGAATGCAAAGGTCACCATTACAGCAGCAACGCTTGGTGGAGAATCAAAGAGCCTCTACTCAGCAAAGTCAGCAGCAAAGCTTTCCAAAATCGCTACATATGCTAAGAACACTGTTTACACAGTTAAGGCTGGAAAGACTCTTGTCGGAACACTTACAACTGAAACTGTAAAAGATGGCGAGACAATCACGTTCCCAGATACAGCAATTCGCGTTGTACATCGCAGTGATGGATCAGGTACCACAAACAACTTCATCAACTACTTGAACAAGTCGCATCCTGCAATCTGGACAAAGGTAACAAGTGACACTTTCTCCACTGGATTCCCTGGAGCTTCAGTTCCTACAGACGGTTCATTCCAGTCTGCAAAGGGCAACGAAGGACTTGCAAGCTACGTACGTGACAACAATGGTTCAATCACATACGCAGAATTGTCATACCTCGAAGAGCGTGGCGTAAAAGCTGCTGCAGTAAGTAACCCAGCTGGCAAGTATGTTTTGCCATCACCAACCTCATCAGCTGTATGGCTTGATGCGGCTGAAGTTGCTGCCGATGGTCTTGTTACCCAAAACTTTGCAGCAACAGCTGCAGATGCGTACCCAATCAATGCGGTTTCGTACGGTTTGTCAACAACAGCAAAATCAGCAACGAATGCTTCTGTTAAGTCGTTCTTCGCTTACTTCTTGGATGTATGTGCACCAAAGAATGCAGCCGGAGCTGGGTACACCCCACTTACTGGTTCGATTCTTGCTAAGGCAGATGCTCAAGTAGCAAAGATCAACGTCGGCTGATTTAGTTCAACTCCGAACAACCATGAAGGGCCCGGTGCGAAAGCACCGGGCCCTTTTGGCATTCTGAGGCAGAATAGAGACATGGCAACTATTCGCATCGTGAACCCAGCAACCGGAGACCTTGAAGGCGAGGTGCCGAACCACTCGGTGGCGCAGTGTTTAGAGGCCGCTCAGAACGCCAGCGACACCTTCATCACGTGGCGCACCACATTGCCTCGTCAACGTGCTGAGATCCTGCGTCGGGCCTTTGAGATCATGATTGCTGAACAAGAGCAACTGGCCACCCTGATCGTGCGCGAAAATGGCAAAGTTCTGTCTGATGCCCGTGCTGAAGTGGCGTATTCGGCTGAGTTCTTTCGGTGGTTTAGCGAAGAGGCTGTGCGCATTGATGGTGACCTACGCCAGGCACCAAATGGC
This sequence comes from Bifidobacterium breve, assembly GCA_943325435.2. The sequence continues at coordinate 2,886 of CALPPK020000078.1, read as the reverse complement.
ACTAATTGGCTGGCTGTTACTCGTGAACCAGTAGGCGTGGCGCTGTGCATCACACCGTGGAATTTCCCTGCTGCCATGGCAACGCGCAAGATTGGCCCGGCTTTGGCTGCTGGTTGCACTGTGCTGTTGAAAGCGGCCCATGAAACGCCAATGACGGCATATGCAATTGCAGACATTTTGCAGCGCGCAGGTTTGCCTGAAGGTGTTGTGCAAGTCATCACTCCAGACCCGCCTGGTGAAGCAGTGCAGGCGTTGTTGTCGTCTGGTCTTGTGCGCAAGTTGTCGTTTACAGGTAGCACACGAGTGGGCTCAGTGTTGCTTGCACAAGCAGCAGAAAAGATAGTGAACTGCTCTATGGAGCTTGGCGGTAATGCGCCGTTCATCGTGTGCGATGATGCTGACATAGATGCTGCTGTTGATGGCGCAATGATTGCAAAAATGCGAAATGGGGGAGCAGCGTGCACAGCGGCTAACCGTTTCTATGTTCAGTCGTCTGTGCTTGATGAGTTCACTTCAAAATTCACTGCGCGTATGGCAGCGTTGGTGCTTGGCAATGGACTGGATGCAACAACAACACTCGGGCCGCTTGTTAGTTCAGTCCAACAAAAGCGAGTCGCGGAATTAGTTGAGCGTGCAATGGCAGATGGTGCAACAGCTGTCTGTGGTGGCACAGCAACAGCAGCACCGATGCATGGGTATGCAGCAACGGTGTTGACCGGTGTGAAGCAAGATCATTACATCGTGCAGCAAGAGGTTTTTGGCCCGGTAGCGCCAATCATTGAAGTGAGCAATATCGAAGATGCGATTCCTTTGTACAACGCCGTTGATCATGGGCTGGTGTCATACATCTACACGCGTAATCACGGTCGTGGCATGCGGCTTGCGAATTCTCTAGAAACCGGAATGGTCGGACTCAATCGCGGCTTAGTGTCAGACCCCGCAGCACCGTTTGGCGGCGTGAAACAGTCTGGCTTAGGCAGAGAGGGCGGACATGATGGTCTTCTTGCATTTATGGAAACGAAATACGTCTCCACTGAATGGTGAAACTTGTCTGGGTCTCTAGCCACAGTGCAATTGGCATAGTAATGTCGCATAGGTGAGCGACCAGAAAACAGATACTCAAAACGCGTGGCTGTCGCCTGAGGACATCGCACAGGTTCGTAATCAGGTTCCCATCATCTATGTCGATGCGGTGCCCGTACGGGTAAACCCCGACGGTGAAGTCACCCATATCGGAATGCTGTTGCGTCAAGCAGCAGATGGCAGTATCAGCCGTATGGTCGTGTCAGGCCGAGTCATGCTGAATGAGCGCATCCGAGACGCCCTCATGCGACACCTTGAAAAAGACCTTGGTCCTTTGGCTCTGCCTCGTGTTCCGCCAGAGCCTGCACCATTCACCGTCATCGAGTACTTCCAAGACCCATCTGTCTCTGGGTTTTATGACCCACGGCATCATGCGGTCAGCTTGGCGTACGTTGTGCCCGTAACAGGCGAGTGCCAGCCAAGCCAGCAGGCTCTCGACCTCGCATGGTTCACTCCGAAAGAAGCAGTGAGCGACAAAGTGATTCGCGAAATGACAAGTGGGCACGACCGGCTTATTCGTTTAGCGCTTGCCTCAGTCGGTCAACTTCCCTGAACTAGATTTGGTGTGTGCCAGAGGGCGACACCAACTATCGAGCAGCCGCCGCGTTGCGTACGGCATTAGTAGGGAAAACTATCTCTCGATTTGAGGCATCTCAGCTTGATGGCCCTGTTCCGCAATTAGGTTCAGCTGTTGAAAGTGTTGCCAGTCACGGCAAACATATAGAGCTCATTTTTGATGACGGCATTGTTCTGCAAACCAAGATGGGTTTCCGCGGCAAGTGGGAGTTATACCACCGTGGTCAGAAGTGGCGCACTCGTCGACATTTAGCACGCGTAATAATTGAAACGGAGGAATGGATTGCAGTTGCTTTCAGAGTTCCTGCTGTTGAGACATATCGTGAATTTGATCAGACACGTCACCCTCGTTCCGGACGGCGCGGCCCTGACTTAACAAATCTCGAAGCAGATCTGCATGAATGTTCTGCACGTCTTTTTCACTATGACAAACCAAACACATCCATTGCCGATGCCATGCTCGACTCACGTGTGATGGGTGGGATGGGCAATGTGTACCGGTGTGAAGTGTTGTGGGCGTGTGCAGTTCACCCGTGGGCAAAAGTATCTGATGTACCGCAATCAACATGTCTTGATCTTGTGTTGACATCAGCTGCACAATTGCGTGCGAACCAGTATTCGCCAGTTCGAATTACTGCTCCGGATGTACCAGGTGGCTTAGCTGTGTATGGTCGCAATGGTCAGAAGTGTGTTCGTTGTGGAGACGTGATTCGCCTAACGAAAATGGGCGAAATGGAGCGATTGTTGTACTGGTGCCCAGGGTGTCAGGTGGGGTGCGAACCGTACCCAGTGCGAGATGATTCAGACCCGATTGCACGCACCATGGACCCGCACCCAGCTGGGTCACAGTTCATTAGCGATATTCTCCGCGGTCGTCCTGCTTCGTAGTTTTAGGCGCGGCCTAGAACCCGGTCAACAGCAATCTCAATTGCTACTCGATCTTCACGGTCTTTTGGTTGCCTGTATCGCGCCGTATAGCCCGCTACCGCATCCGCAACGCGTGTGGGGTCGCTGGTGCCACTTACTGTTCCTTCGAGGCTGAGCCACCTGCCACCATCTACTTGTGAAACGACTGCTCGTCCACCACGTAATGCATTTTTGTACTTCACTGATGATGGGAATGTGATTACTCGTACAACATGCAATTCGGCATCGTAGGAAAAACCAACAGGCACCACGTGCGGTGAACCGTCAGAGCGCAAGGTAGTCAGTGATGCAAGATGATAT
>CALPPK020000077.1 GCA_943325435.2 Bifidobacterium breve | reverse complement strand
CATGCTCGGGCGTCAGATCACCGGTACATAACGGACACTCAGCAAATGTGCCGTACCTTGTGCGGCAACTATCGGCATTTGTCGTAGTGGACGCAACTGTGGTGGGTGAATCTATTTGCACTCTGTCATTATTGTCACAAACTCACCCCTAAGCGTGGACCAACACGCCACTTGCACGTCCCAAGAAGTAGCGTCGAACCGTCCCCTATGAACTCCTCTCCGCAGCCACAACGCAAAGTCCATAAGCCTGGCACTATCAGTGCGGCGCTGAGTTACAGAGATTTCCGCGTGATGTGGATCAGCAGTTTTCTTTCCAGCATCGGGGTCTGGATGCAGCAGGTAATCTTGCCTGCCTACATTTATTCGCGCACTGGCAGTGCCTCAACTGTGGCCTTGTTCACTTTTGCTCAACTGGGTCCATTACTTCTGTTGTCTATTCCTGCCGGAGTGATGGCTGACAAATTTGATCGCCGCAATTGGCTGATTTTCGCGCAATGCATCCAGATGGCAGGGTCCGTGCTGCTCGGAATTCTCACATCTCTTGACAGCTCGATAGCTCTCTTGTTCTGCGCTCAGCTAACAGTTGGCATCGGTAATTCATTTAACGCTCCAGCATTTTCCGCAGTTCTTCCAAGTCTTGTGCGCCCAGAAGACCTTGGGGGCTCCATCAGCCTTTCGTCAACATCTGTCAATGGCTCACGCGTAGTTGGACCCATCCTTGCTGCGCTGTTGATGCACTGGGGCATCACGACCTCACAGGTGTTCTTCATCAACTCTTGCACCTACCTGATTGTTATGTCAGCCGTGATTCGTATTGCGCTACCCGCGGCAAAACGCACGCATGAGTCCGGATGGAAGTCATTAACACTTGGTATTCGTACAGCTCGCGCTCGGCCTGTATTGCGAAGACTGCTTGTCACAATGTTTTCTTTTTCCCTCTTCAGTCTCCCCTTTGTCGGACTGTTCCCCGCAGTCGCCGACCTCACATTCGGTATCAAACCACGCACTCCCGTATATAAATGGCTCTATGCCACATGGGGACTCGGAGCAATGTTCGGAGCACTCGCAATTGGCACGGTGTTGGCAGGAGTCGACAAGAGAAAAGCGGCACGCGGAGGGTTTGTGTGTTTCGCAATCTTCATGACCGCATTTGCCTCAGTGCGCTCCACGCCTCTTGCTTTCATCACTGGGTTCTTCCTAGGAGCGTCCTACTTTTCAACCACAACAGCACTCATGACTGTTCTACAGAGTCGCCTTGAGTTGGAGATCCGTGCTCGAGTGTTGTCGTTGTGGTTCATGGCCTTTGGTGGGACAATCCCAATTGGAAACTTGATATTCGGACCAATCATGGACCGAGTCGGATCACGTCCGGTCATGTTGTTTGGCGCAGCGTGGGCACTGTTCCTTGCATGGTCCTGCAATATCGAAAAGATCGACAAACGGGCCGAATCTCAAGCCATCACAGCCTGAACAACTCGTTCGGTTGCCGCAACGCGCGAGCCCTTCACAAGCACAACAGTGTTTGAATCAAGACCAATCAAGTTGCTTGCAACATCGCCTAGCGATAACGCATCAGTCCCGTACAGATCAGTCTCTAACGCCAGCAGTTCGATGCCCAATTGCTGACACAACGTTGCGATCTCTTGATGAGCAACATCTGAATCAAGCACTTCGGCCATAACTCCCAACACCGCAAATCTCCGCTTCGCTGGCATCTCAGCCACAGTGCGCAACGCCGCTGCTACTGATATCGGGTTTGCGTTATAGGAATCATCAAGGATGCGTATTCCATTACGACCAGCGACCCATTGCATGCGTTGGCTCGCGCTTTGTGTATTCGATAAAGCTTCAGCACACTGTGTGATTTCGATTCCACACGTAATACCAACAGCGACTGCTGACGCAGCATTTGACGCCATGTGAATTCCAGGAAGCGGCACAACCCCAACAGCGCTCTCCTCGCCCGAAGTGAAGCGCACGGTGCAACACCCACGATCATCGGTAGAGACAATCTCCCACTTGACCAATGCTATTTCAGAAGACCCGAACGTCATAACGCGCGCAGCAATGCCATGCACAGTTTTCATCGCATTCACAGAGTCTGAATTAACAATCGCAACTCCCGATGAAGGCAGGCTCTGCACTAACTCGGCTTTGGCGCGAACCACGCCCTCGATTCCACCAACTCGCTCGCTGTGTGCGTCGCCAACTTCAGTAATCACACCAATCTGCGGATGGCCTACGTCGCACAATCTGGCAATTTCCCCAAGACCGCGCATTCCCATTTCTAGAACTAATGCTTCACACGAATCAGGTGCATTGATAATCGTTACAGGAACGCCGATGTCATTGTTCAATGACTTCTCTGGCGCATGCGCATTGGTGTACTTCGAACGCAAGACAGCCAGAACCAAATCTTTCGTGCTTGTCTTTCCTACCGAACCTGTAATTCCAATCGCACGACCCTTAAGAGAACCGGAAAGACGATCGCGACAATGACGACCAAGTGAAGTTAACGCTGCATCACAATCGTCGACTTCAACACAGGTCAATGCACTGATTGACCTCCCTCTTTGCACAATGGCAAATGGCGCGCCGGCAGTGGCAGCTGCCTGCAGAAAATCATGACCATCTGCGTCGCCCCCTAAAGCCACAAACGCTTGTCCGAGGCGAAGAGTTCGAGAATCAAAAGCAATGCCTGATGCCTCGCAATCAAGCCCTACAAGCGTTCCATGAGCGACTAATGCCACTTCTGAGGCGGTGATGAGCATGGAACGACCCTAGTGGCGAGTACCGTCTTACCGATGGACACCACCGACCGGCGCACCACCCTTGTGGTTATTTTTGGTGGGCAATCAGCTGAACATGACGTGAGTTGTGTGACCGCTGCTCATGTTCTTCGTGCCGCCAACTCAGACACATATCGCACCGTGCCCATTGGTATTGCACGCAACGGTAAATGGCACCTACCTGAAATGGCAGAACTGCCTGCCGGTGGAATTGACCCCGCATCTGTGCCGACACATCTGGTTGCTGCGGGATCAGAGACCACTTCAACAGTTCTTTCACTATTGGCTGAATCCGGCCCCATTGTTGTGATGCCATTACTTCATGGCCCTCTTGGTGAAGACGGAACAATTCAAGGCCTTCTTGAAATTCTTGATCTTCCCTATGTAGGTAGTGCAGTTTTGGCAAGCGCAGTTGCAATGGACAAAGGCGTATCTAAGTCAATATTTGCACAGGCTGGAATTCCGCAAGCACGGCATGTCACATTGCGCGAAGACAAAGTCACGCCGGACTCACTCAACGATGTTGTCCTTTTACTTGGCTTTCCCATTTTTGTAAAACCAGCCAACATGGGCTCATCCGTTGGTGTTTCAAAAGTTAATGACCTGCACGAACTACGTGCGGCAGTGCAACTTGCTGCGTCATACGACCAATGGATTATTTGCGAGGAAGCAATAGTCGGAAGAGAAATTGAAGTAGCAGTAATTGGCAACCGCACCCCTCGTGCATCAGTTGCTGGCGAAATAATTCCCGGTAATGATTTCTACGACTACGAAGACAAATACGTCACCGATGCTGCAACTCTAAACATTCCTGCACGTCTCACCTCCGAACAATCTGACACCATTCGGTCATTGGCAATCTCTGCGTATGAGGCACTTCATTGCGAAGGAATGGCGCGAGTTGATTTCTTCTTTGAAGAAAATGGTCGTGGATTCCTGTGTAATGAGATAAACACGATTCCAGGCTTCACACCAATTTCGATGTACCCGAAATTGTGGGCTGCATCTGGCCTTGAATATTCCGACCTCATCGACGAACTAATTGCACACGCACTAGAGCGTCACGCTCGTCGCAAACGCAATACTGCGCGTTAACTGCCAGCGGCAGGAATATTGATTACTTGTCCTGGTATGAAAGTAACTTGGCTCATGTCCGGCCAATTATTTGCGCTCAATAACGCAGCGAGTGACACGCAAAAATCTTTTCTGAGCTGCCAGAAGTTGTCACCCTTCGCAATGGTGTATGTACCAGCAGGTCGAGTTCCGCAACCTGGCCCAACGGGTGCAGCTGGGGCATTCGTAGCACCAGGTGTCGCTGGGTTTGTTACCTGTGTTGCATTCGGATCAACCACAGCTTGCGGAGGAATTTTCAATGTCTGACCGGGATATGGAAATTGGCTGGGGGTTACAAAGCCGTTGTACGCCAACAAAGTAGTAAGTGAAATCCCATACTTATTCGCAACAGCTAGTGGCGAATCACCCGCAACAACCGTGTACACCGTTTCCGCACCAACCGCATTTGACGGCAACGTGGTGGTCGGGCCAGGCAATGTGCTGGCAACAGGAGGAATCGTCGCAAAGTTGGTGGGCGTTACGTTGACCACTGTTGTGGCAACCCCCAAGGTGTCTCCCCCGCACGATGCGAAACCGAAACCTGCAACCATGACAAATATCAACGCCAGTGACGTGGACTTTGATCTCGGGAGAATGCGGGTTACGAACACAAATAACAACAGTAGAGCCTGTGAGGGGCTAAAGGGTGACGCTTCGCCACCACCATTGTCACATCAAGGGACGAGCGGTGGGAAGAATCGGTGATGGCAACGAAGTTTCACCCATGAGGTACGAATCCACCCCAGCTGCACACGCACGTCCTTCAGCAATTGCCCACACGATGAGGCTTTGCCCACGACCCATGTCTCCCGCCACAAAGACGCCCGGAACATTGGTCTGATATTCGTTATTGCGAGCGATGTTGCCACGCTCATCAAGGTTGACGCCTAACTGGTCAAGCCATGAACCCTTGTCAGGGCCGACAAATCCCATCGCGAGGAACACGAGGTCAGCTGGAATCTCAGAATCGGTTCCTTCCTTCTTGACGAATCGACCTTCAACCATTTCAACTTCATGGATAAGGAGCGCACGTACGTTTCCATTTCCATCATCAACGAATCGCTCGGTGTTCACGCTGAAAATACGCTCACCACCTTCTTCATGTGCTGATGATGTGCGGTAAATCATGTTGTACTGCGGCCATGGGTTACCTGCAGAGCGAGTCTCTGGAGGTCGAGGCATGATCTCAAGTTGAATCACTTGCTTTGCACCTTGACGCAATGCTGTTCCTAAACAGTCAGCACCGGTGTCGCCGCCGCCAATAATGACAACGTTCTTTCCCTTGGCATCAATTGCATAGGTTGACGTGTCGCCCTCTTGCACTTTGTTTGCAATCGGGAGATATTCCATTGCCTGATACACACCGTGAAGTTCACGCCCAGGAATCGGCAAGTCACGCCATGACGTTGCGCCACATGCAAGAACAATCGCATCGTGCGACGCACGCAGAATTTCCATATCAACAGAGCCGCCAACGTCAGCATTGGTACGGAACTCGGTTCCTTCTTCTCGCATCTGCTCGAGGCGACGATCAAGGTGACTTTTTTCCATTTTGAACTCAGGAATTCCGTAGCGCAGCAAGCCACCAATTCGGTCAGCACGTTCAAGGACAACGACAGAGTGTCCGGCACGAGTCAACTGTTGCGCAGTCGCAAGCCCCGCAGGGCCACTACCAATAACAGCAATGCGCTTCCCAGTCTGCAACGAAGGAATTTGTGGTGTCACCCATCCTTCAGCCCAGGCTCGATCAATAATTGATACTTCAACTTGTTTGATGTTCACGGGGTCTTGGTTAATTCCAAGCACGCATGCAGATTCACACGGAGCAGGACAGAGGCGGCCTGTGAATTCAGGAAAGTTGTTTGTGGCGTGTAGGCGCTCGATGGCATCCTGCCAATGTTCGCGATACACCAAGTCATTCCAGTCAGGAATGAGGTTGCCGAGTGGGCAGCCGTTATTGCAAAACGGAATACCGCAGTCCATGCAACGACCAGCTTGGCTCTTGAGAATCTCGCTATCAAAAGGTTCGTACACCTCTTTCCAGTCCTTCAAACGAAGTTCGACTGGACGACGCGTTGGTCCGCTGCGACCCCACTTTAGAAATCCTGTTGTCTCACCCACGGGCAGCCTCCATCACTCGATCCGACGTTTCTTGTTCTGACAGCCCATCAGCTTTCGCCGATGCCATTACAGAGAGAACCAATTTGTAGTCACGCGGCATCACCTTGCGGAAATGCTTTACCTCAGCATCGAAGTCGTTCAAGACTCGCTGAGCAACAGCCGAGCCGGTGAATTCCAAGTGGCGCGCAATTGTTGTACGCAACCATTCGGCATCAATACCTTCAACAGTCTCGAGTTCAACCATTTCGTAGTTCACTTTTCCGGAAAACTCATTCT
>CALPPK020000076.1 GCA_943325435.2 Bifidobacterium breve | reverse complement strand
GAAAAGTTCGACTGGCGCAAAGGTTTCAAATTCTCTACGTATGCAACATGGTGGATCCGTCAGGCCATCACTCGCGGTATCGCAAACACCGGCCGCACCATTCGTTTGCCGGTCCACGCTGGCGACACGCTTGCTCGTTTGCAAAAAGCTCGCTCACGCCTGGAACTGAAGTTCGGCCGCACTGCAACTCTTGCTGAATTGGCAAAAGAAGTAGAAATGCCAGAAGACAAAGTCACCGAAGCATTGCGCTTTGCTGCTGAGCCTTTGTCATTGTCAGAACCATTGCGCGAGGACGGCGATGCTGAACTTGGCGACGTCGTTGAAGACCGTTCTGCTGAATCACCGTTTGAAACTGCTGCAACAGCATTGCTGCCTGAAGAGATTCAGCGCTTGCTTGCACCACTCGACGAACGCGAGCGTGAAATCTTGCGCTTGCGCTTCGGTCTTGGTGGCAGTGGCGAAGGTCGCACACTTGAAGAAGTTGGCGAACACTTCAACCTCACTCGTGAACGTATTCGTCAAATCGAAGCACGTGCAATGAGCAAGTTGCGTCACCCGTCATCAGACACTGGTGCTCGCGACCTTCTCTCCGTCTAATTGTTAGTCGGTTGAACCGCGCATAATGCGCGTGACGCCATCAATTGTTGCCACAAAGCCAATACCTAATAACGCAGGTATCAGCATGCGCACAAGCCATTCTTGGTCAATGCCCGGCACATATGCAGCGCGAACCTGATCTGCGCATAGCCACCCGCACACAACCAAAGTTGCACCTGCGCCTGCGTTCAACGACAAGGCAATGTGTTGCGAGGCTTTACCGCGCCGTTGCATAAACATCGAAGTTGCGGCAACTGCTGCTGCGCCGGTTGAAAACATCAATATCAATGGCGTAATTCGCGCGCCGTCTGGCAACCCAACAAATTGCAGCAGCCCAACAACAACTCCCACCATTGACATGAGAAATGTCGAAGCGAAAAATTCCCTACGTCTGCGCACTGATAAAACAACTGCGCTTAACAATGCAACCAACCCTGCCAGCCACCACAACATGCTCGACTTTTCGCGCAGAAAAAGCGTTCCCGCCACAGTTGTTGCTACCCCATCAACACTCATCGAAACTTTCCATTGCAACACTGTGCCAACGGTGTCAATCGGAGCAGGTTGCTTGGGACTCATCCAATGCACCCGATGGTCATGCCACATGGCAGTTCCGTCCGTTCCAATTTTTCGCCACACAGGGTTCGGGCTTTCCACAAAAGAACTGGTGTCAACATTGCCGTATCTGTTGCCGTTGATCAGCGTCGTTTGCGATCCATCGTTCACAAACACATCACCATTTGTTGTGATGTGCATATACGGTTCGTTTTTATAGCCGGTGATCATGATGTCGTGGCTAACTGACTGCACGCGCACAAAAGTGTCAGAGCCCACAATGTCCACTTTTACGCCAGCAGGAAGTGCAGGAGTAACCGAGTCAATGATGGAAACCGTGTCGCGTGGTTGAACACTGTCACCAGACCCCATGTGTTGCACAGGAAACGGCAATACCGACAGAAGACCCAGAATCAGACGCATGCTCTAACGGTAATGCCCGCAGCTCGCCTATTACCTAACCTATGGCAATGGCAAAGATTGAAGAACCCATCACATTGCTGATCAGTGACAATGTGTGGGGCCGCCACGCCGATGCGATTCGAGCAATCTCCCCAGGAATCACACCGATCATCTACGAAGGCAACGAAGTTCTGCCAGAGGAAATCATCTCCACAATTAACACGGTCTTTTATTCAAGCGACTTGTGGCCAGAACGTTCGCGCGGTTTTGTTCTCTCCATCCTCAAATCAACCTCAGTAAAATGGATGCATACTTTTTCAGCCGGTGTTGACAGTCCATTTTTTGTGCAACTAATGGAACGCGGAATACGACTCACGAATTCCTCCGGAGCTACGGCCTCCCCGATTGCCCAAACGACAATCCTGTATATGTTGGCTCTTAGTCGCAATGTTCGGGCTTGGTTTCAACACCAAGAAAAACACGAATGGGCTCGCCAAGAATTTGCAGAACTTGACGGTGCACGACTTGCGGTTATCGGCATGGGGCCAATCGGTATTGAAATCGCTCGACTAGGCGTTGCGCTCAATATGAATGTGGAAGCGATTCGTCGAACTCCCACAGGCAGCGAACCCTGCCCCACATTTTCATTTGATCAACTACAGAGCGTGCTGGCTCGGGCGGACTGGGTAGCTGTGGCACTGCCTCTCACTGACAACACTCGTCAGATCTTCAATGCTGAGACATTTGCAATCATGAAGTCAGGCGCTCATTTCGTCAACGTTGGCCGCGGTGAACTTGTTGACGAAGAATCTCTGGTTGCTGCATTGCAATCTGGGCATCTCGCGGGGGCTGCTCTGGACGTCTTTGCAACCGAACCACTGCCGTCAGATTCGCCGTTGTGGGATATGGACAATGTCATCATTACTCCGCACAGTTCTTCAGCATCCGCCCGGTCGGGGTTACGAAGTGAAGATATTTTCTTGAAAAACCTTGCTCGCTATGTTGCCGGTGAACCAATGGTCAATGAGGTGAAGTTGTAGTTCCAATTGTCGATGCTGTTGCACACATTGCTTCTGACGAACAGGAGTCACATATGTCAACCATCTTCATGTCACCTAAAGGTGGCAATTGCACCACCGTTACTGCCACCGCATACGCCTTACTTTTGGCGGCTCGCGGCACACCAACACTGCTTATTGATCTTTGCGGCGATATTCCCGCCGCTCTCGGCATGGCAGAACCCACAACTCCAGGCATCAATGACTGGCTACGTGAGCACTCCCCTTTAGACGCAGAAGCAATCATGAAGATGGGAACCACATTCGACAACGGTCTTATCGTGTTGCATCGTGGTTCGCCGTTTGTGGAAGGTCAGCCTCGATGGCCAGATTTGGCACGAGCAATTACTGCATCTCCCATCAATGTCGTTATCGATGCAGGTATCTCATTTATTCCCGAAGAGATACGTCAGGCCGTTTCACACATCACAATGGTGGTAAAACCGTGTTACTTGTCCTTACGTCGCGCTTCACGCATGCAACGGCCTACACAATTGTTTGTTGTCTGTGAAGAAGGTCGAGCACTCACCATTAAAGATGTCGGTCATGTTCTCGGAATGCCCGTGACATGTGAAGTTCCGTATACACCCGCCATTAGTCGTGCGGTGGATGCCGGAATGCTGCCATCTCGTGCCGAGCAACTGTTCGGTCCACACATGACATCGATATAGACGCCATGCATCATGGTCTCGGACCACTCCAGACACATATAGACGACCCCGACATCAGCGAAATAATGGTCGTGGGCGGACAGCACGTGTGGGTAGAAGACGCGATAGGTCTTCGTCATGTCGGAACACTCACAGCTAGTGAATTGACTATCAGTCTTGAGCGCATCGCTCGTGCATCTGGCCGCAGGCTCGACCTACTGTCTCCCATTCTTGATGCGCGACTATCAGACGGTTCACGAGCGTGCGTAGTTATCTCGCCAGTAGCAGTGGGCGGCGCAACTATTTCTATACGGAAGTTTTCTCGTCGCATCTTGCCGCTTGCTTCATTTGGTCCCACTGCATGTACCGACATCGTGCGCGACCTCGTGCAGCAAAACATCAATGTTGTGGTGGCTGGTGCAACATCATCTGGAAAGACATCCCTGATATCTGCAGTTAGCCAATCATTCGGACCACATGAACGCATTGTGTGCGTTGAAGACACTGCAGAACTGAGATTCGCACATCCTCATATTGTGCAATTACAAACACGCCCCGCTAACTCTGAGGGCCAAGGCGAAATCTCACTTCAATCTCTTGTTCGCGCATCACTTCGGCTGCGACCAGACCGACTAATCGTCGGTGAAGTTCGCGGAAGTGAAGTGGTCGACATGTTGTTGGCATTATCTTGCGGGCATCGCGGTTGCTGGTCAACCGTTCATGCCAATTCGGCTACGGAAACTATTGACAGACTTGCTGCCATGGTTCTCCGTGATTCTCCGCAGTGGTCACACGACCAAGCTGTTGCAACTATTCACAGTGCGGTCGGCGCAATAATTTTTGTTCAAAGAGTTTCCGCGCGACGACGTTCAATCGTCGAAATCATTCGGTGCGATGAATCAAGCCTTCACACGTTGTATCGGTTACCCAGTAATGATTGATCTTCTTGCCGGAACCTCAATCGCAGGTGTATTCATTTGGTTCACGACGCCTCGATTCTTTCGCTTCCTTGATGTGTCAGAAACACAACGTCGGCTACATGGCTCGCATCTCGTCAGTGAGAAAGTTCAATCCACGAGCACATTGCCTACACTTCACCGAAAAGACACTGCACAAACTACTGAATATGCAGCGCTCTGTGAGTCTCTGGCTCGTGCCACCCGCAGTGGTGCGGCACCCCACGATGCAGTTTTTGCAATTCTTCAACATCACCAATTTCGCCATCCGTGCTGGTCGGCACTACGAGATGATGTGGCCGCTCTTCAGTCATGTGACAGTGCGCTAGCAATTGCCCGCGAATCAGTCGAAACCCATAGCAAGGAAGCTCAGTGTCTTGGTCTCCTTGAATCAGCCATGGTCCACGGAAATTTCGTTCCTAGTGCTCTTGACCATGCATCATCTGTAATGCGAGATAGTGCCGCATGCAGTGCAGAACTTGCGGTGGCAGCATCTCAAGCGCAACTTTCAGCTCGATTACTTTCCGCTTTGCCTTTTGTGCTCCTACTAGGTGCGATATCGGTTAACTCACAGTTCAGGTCCTCCCTGTGGTCTCCAATAGTTCTCTGTCCTTTATTTCTCGGGTTCATCCTGAATCGAATCGGATGGCGATGGATTTCAGCACTCATCTCGCGCGCTGTTCAGAACGAACCTGATGTCATCGGACAACTCACTGAACATCTCTGTGTGTCATTACGCACGGGTTTATCAATGGCTCAATCTTGTGAACGGTGGAGAATGTTGTCGCCCACTGGTAACTCAGTAGCTGATCTCATCAGCGCTGGAGCACCACTAGAGGAAGCATTGCTGCCTCTAGCGACAACTGATCCGATATCTGGCAAGAACCTCGGCCACACAATTGTGCAGGCCGAGCGTGACGGATTACCCATTCTTGACACCGTGATGCGGCTGGCAACAGACCATCGTGCGCAACGACGCAGACAAACAGACACTCGCATTCAACAACTGCCAACACGTCTCACCATCCCATTGGTTCTCTGTGTGCTTCCTTCATTTCTTTTGCTCTCTGTCGCCCCGCTTGTTCTGGCAAGTCTCAGCCAACTCTCACTCTCGCTTCCCTCAGTCACTTCATAATGAAAAGAATAAATATGTTTCACCATTCACCAGAACGCTCTCGCGGGCAAGCCACTACCGAATACGCCCTCATCTTGCTAGTCGCAGCAATCATCGCCTTGCTTGTCATTGCGTGGGCTACTGCAGGTGGCGGAGCCGGCAAAATTGGTTCCCTCTTTGACACTGTGTTCAACGACATATTTGATCGTGCATCTAACTCCACGCCGTAGAAACAATGGGCAAGCAACAGTTGAATTTGCCCTCATGGCACCCGTGGTTGTTTTGTGCGCACTGTTGCTCCTCGCAACATTGTCGGTGTGTCTCGATACGTTGCGACTGAATGACATTGCTCGAAGCGCTGTGCGTTCAGCCATTACGTCAGACAACCCATCAGATGCAGCAACAGCCATTGCTGGCCTCTCACAGGTCTCAGCAACAACAACAGTTGATGTCGTTACTGGCCTGATCACGGTTGACGCCAGTATGAAGAAGCGGTTTCCGCTGCTCGGTCGTTGGCTGCCTTCGCTGTCGTTGCACGCAACGTCGTCCATGATGCGTGAACCACCATTAGTACTGGGGTAAACAAAACCGGAGCCCGCATTGCTGCGAGCCCCGGATGTTTTTGGGGGAGATAATCACACCAAATGGTGTGCGATGTCGTTATGCCGAAGCAGAAGTGTTCTGGGCAGCTGGTGCGCCTTGTCCCATTGGGCCATGTCCGTGACGTCCACCAGGTCCGCCAGGTCCACGACCTTCACCCTTCATGCCACCTGCAGGGCCAACACGATTCACCATGGTGTCAAGGTTGGTCTTGAACTCAACAAGCTTTGCATCAGCTTCAGCTTGCGTGTGCTCACCAGATGTCACTTCTTCTGCAAGGTGTGCAGAGAAATCTGAGGTCAATGTTGCCTTTACATCTGCAATGTCAACACTCTGAGTCTTCGCAACATCAGCAAGTGACTTTCCAGAATGAAGTTGTGTCTTCAATTCTTCTTGTGTCAGCTTCAAAGTTGTTGCAAG
>CALPPK020000075.1 GCA_943325435.2 Bifidobacterium breve | reverse complement strand
CCCGTAAGCGCATCGATAAGTCAGACATGGTGCGCGTGGCCCTACTTGGGCTGGTGGCCATGACTATTCCGTTTTATCTGTACCCGTTGGCTGAACAATCTGTGTCGTCTTCCGTCACCGGCATGATCAACGGTTCGATTCCGATTACTACGGTTGTTGCTGCAGCCATCCTGACCCGCAATATGCCATCTGCTCGACGCATCACAGCGGTACTAATCGGCTTTATCGGAATTGCATTGATTTCAATTGGCAGTGTTGGCGACGGGAAGGGCGCCTCACTACACGGTGTTGCCTTCTTGCTGGCCGCTACCTGTTGCTACGCATTCACCAGCATCTTGTCGCGTGAGATGCAAGTGAAGTACGGAACGCTCACAGTTCTGTTGTGGCAAGAATTGTTTGCTTTGGTCTTTTCATTACCACTCGGAATTCCAGCATTCTTTGACAGCCAGTTTGCTTGGTCAGCGTTCTTTTCACTTTTAGTTCTCGGTGCATTCGGTACGGGCTTTGCTTACGTGATGTACGGCATGTTGATGGTTCGGGCCGGTGCCGTGCGCGGTGTTATCGGAGTTTTCTTCACTCCGGTTGTTGCAACAATCCTTGGGCTGTTGTTTCGTGACGAAAAAGTCACTGCCCTTGCGGTTGTCGGAATGTGTGTGGTTTTGATCGGGGCGTGGCTAACAAGCCGGCCCGACAAACAAATCGCTTAAGCGTCGCGTCGAGTAAACAAGGCAGCACCCAACACGGCAAACACCGCGACAAAGGCACTGAAGTACGTTAATGAAACAAACCATGTGTTTTCATCTGTACCCACATAAGTTGCGATGAGTCTGAAGCCATTGCCTTGCACGGGAGCAAACTTCATCATGTTGTTGTCAAATGCCACGGACAAAAGACCAAACACCATGCCTTCAAGAATTGTGGGCCACAACAACAGCGCAGAGATAGCGCCCGGTGAACTCTTAAAAATGAGGCCGAGCGATAAGCCGAGAATCGAGAGAAAAGCACAAAGTATTACTGCCGAAAACAACACACGAATGTCCGAGCCAATTAACTCAAAGGTGACATTACGAGTCGACAGAATCACTTGTGAAGGCAATAGACAGAGCAGCAACATCAGTAATGCAGAGGCAACAGATACCACCACAGTTGTCAGCAGTTTTGCGACAAAAACTTTTGATCTGCTCGGAGTAGCAACCAAGGTGATGCGAATGGTGCCTTGTGAATACTCTTGAGTGGAGCACAACACACCAACAACTCCAAGCAATAGTCCCGTTAATGGAGCAAAGTTACCCACCATCGAAGCCAGAGAGTCGCCCACTTCTCCATTGCTAAAGGCAAACATAGACGTCAGTGAGAAAATGATTGCGGGAAGAACAACGGAGCAGATAACAACAATCTTTGTTGCTCGTGTTGTACGCAACTTGAATAGTTCAGATTTGAGAACGCCAATCATGGTTTCGGTGCCTCCCAAACATTCGTAGTTGATTGTCCACGATATTCAACTGAAGCATCAGTGGCCTCAAGAAAAGCTTGCTCAAGAGAACCGGTCTGTGGCGAAAGCTCGTGCAGCACAATGTTGTTCGCAGCAGCAATGTCACCAACAGTTATTGCAGAAATGGCGTGGAAGTCACCACCGTCTTTAGTGCGTTCCACTGTGCCACCCTGAGCAGTAACCAATGCAGCCAGGGCATCAAATTGCGGTGACACAACTCGTACCCATGTCTTTGCATGTTGTGTCATGAAGTTTCCAATTGGACCTGAAGAAATAAGTTTTCCTTGGCCAATAACAATGAGATCATCTGCGACCAATGACAGCTCTACTAATTGGTGGCTACTCACCAATACCGACCGGCCTTCTTCAGCCAAATGGCGCATCACTTCGCGAGTCCATCGAATTCCTTCTGGGTCCAAACCATTTGCCGGTTCATCCAAAATGACAACTTTTGGATCTCCCAATAAAGCGACAGCTAGCCCAAGTCTTTGGCGCATACCGAGAGAGAACTTGCCGACCTTGGTACGTGCGGCTTCTTCCATTCCGACCATTTGCAAAACCGCATCAACTCGCGATGCAGAGATTCCATTAGTCATCGCGATCCACCGAAGATGATTTCTTGCTGTTCGTCCCTTATGTGCATCTCCAGCATCCAACAATGAACCAACATGAGTAAGTGGGGATTCAATGTCTACATACTTACGCCCATCAAATGTGGTGATGCCGGTGTCGGGTTTGTCAAGACCGAGCATGCAACGCATGGTTGTGCTTTTGCCAGAACCATTTGGCCCGAGGAAACCAGTAACACGACCAGGCGTTACCGAGAAAGACAGATTGTCTACAGCTTTTTTTGATCCGTACGACTTTGTGAGATTCTCAACAACAATCATGTGACCACCCTATTCCACATCGGTCTTCTTCTGAGACCACTCCAACACAGTGAAATTTCCCAATCCGGTTTCATCTAATAATGCTTCTGCTTCAGTAATGCGACTACGCATTTTTATTGCAGCAAGCGTTGGGGCAGATGCTTGTTCAGCCCACACGCGCTTTCCCTCTTCTACTAATTCATCAATGCCCCACCGTTGGAGGAACTGCGCTTGAGTCCGCACTGCATCGGGTTCGCGAACAGCAGACAATTGATCAATAAGAACTTGCGTTGTGATGTCTTGCTCGCCAGGGTTCCGCAAGTAGTGCGTTCCCTTTTCATGGCTTGCATAGGTTCGTAACCATTCGCGCCACGGCATTGAAGCAACCTCGGCGGTAAGCGGCGTGCAGTAATCAATGACAATGACAGAGCCCCGACGCAATATGGATAATGAGTCAGCTAGCCATTGTGAGGCTTCACGTTGAATAGGTGCACGCGAACCATGCGGCACTCTGCTTGGCAGGAATGATGGAACTGGAGAGTTCACCAAGATCTCAGAGAAAGTATCGCCAGTTGCAATGACGTGTGCTTCTCGCCACCCGTCGTCGTACACCCACAATTCAAACGGAATGTTGTCGAGCAATTCATTTGCGATGACTACACCGTGTTCAATGACAGACGGCATTGAGTCAATTGATGTCACCCCATCTGGATGCAGCGCTCGTTGGGCTTCACTGGTTTCAATTGTGATGTATTCACCGCGTTGCAGGCATTCTGGTTGTGCAGCAAGAATCGAGCGGGCAAGAGTTCCTGGGCCAGCACCCACTTCTACGATTTGGAAATTGTCTGGTTGCCCCAGTCGATTCCACACGTCATCAATTGCACGCGCAAGAACTGTGCCGAATAATGGCCCAACTTCGGCAGAAGTGATGAAATCACCGCGCCTGCCTGCACGACCTGTTGTGGAATAGAAACCGTGTTCGCTATACAGCGCGAGGTCCATGAACGACGAGAACGGAATGCTCCCCTGTGACGCTGCAATCGCAGCGTGAATGGAATCAGCGGCCGAAGGCACCGGCGAGACCGGCAAGATCACCGAAGTGAATCACGATGCCAGGCAAGACACCCAACAACAATGTGGCGACGCCAGTGATGCCAAGAGCAACTGCAAGTGAAGACTTCACGGGAACTGGTGATGTGTCACCATCTGGAACTGGGCGCATCCACATTTCGCGCAAGATGCTTCCGTAGTAACCGAATGCAACAACAGAGTTAACACCACCGATGACTGCAAGAACATAGGCCCAGGTTGTGCCAGCTGATACGAGAGACTGGAACGCTGCGAACTTACCGAACCAACCACCAAGAGGTGGGATACCAGCAAGCGACGCCATGAAGATAGTCATCAGCGTTGCGATGCCAGGTGCGTAGGAGAACAAGCCGCCGTACGAAGAAATTTCACCACTACGAGTTTTACGAGCGACAACTGTAACCACGGCAAAGACACCAAGGTTTGTTGCTGCATACACAATCAGATACGTAACAACTGCGCGCAATGCAGATTCTGCAACACCAGTTTCACCAGCTACCGCAAGCGGCATAAGGATGAACCCACCCTGAGCAATTGACGAATACGCCAACATGCGAATGATGCTTGTTTGCTTCAACGCCATGACGTTCCCGAGAGTCATTGTGGCTGCAGAGAGGATCCAGAAGACTGGCTGCCAAACAGCGTGTGAACCAGGAAAACCGACATAGACAACGGTGACAAGTGCAACGAAACCAGCTGCCTTTGAGGCCACTGACAAGAACGCGGTTACTGGAGTTGGTGCACCTTGATACGTGTCAGGCGCCCATGTGTGAAAAGGCACCGCAGAGATTTTGAAAGCAAAACCAATGACAACAAAGAACACGGCAAGCGCACGGATTGATGTGAGGTTGCTTCCCAAAGAAGCACCAATCTCCGTAAGTTTTGTAGAGTTTGAGATTCCGTACAGCAACGACATGCCGTACAACATGATCGCGGATGCGAAGACACCAAGAAGGTAGTACTTGATTCCCGCTTCATTGCTTCGCGAATCACGCTTACGCCATGCAGCAAGCATGTACGCAGGAATAGACAAGAACTCGAGTGCCACGAAAATTGAAATGAGGTCACGACTTGATGCCATCATGACCATTCCCATAAGACTGGACAGCATCAGGAACCAGAATTCACCTTGGTAATAGTCACCTTCACGGATGTAGTCAGCCGCAAGCAGAACAACTACGTATCCGGAAAGCAAGAACATGCCCTTCATCACGAGACTGAAATCATCAATGACGTAACGACCGTCAAACATTTCTCGTGTACCTGAATTGCTCAAGGCCAATGTGAGAACGGGAATGAACGCACCCAGCAACGTAAAGCTTGCGACTGGCGTCAACAACCATTTACGAGCATCAGACAAGAACAAGTCCAGCAACAAGAGCAGCACAATGCCTGCTCCGAGAATCATCTCAGGAGCTAATGCGTGGTAATCAATTGTTGGTGATGACCACGCGGCGGTGGCGATTGTGCTCAGCACGGGTCAGCCTCCGAAAGCCTTGAGAGTAACGCCCACAGCTGGGTCGAGAACCTTAAACATCAATTGTGGGTACACACCAAAGACAACAATTGCGATCAGAAGTGGTGTCCAAGCAATCCACTCAAATTTGTTGACGTCATGGATGTCTTCATCATGTCCATGACCAGCAGCAAACTCCGCAGTTGGTTCACCAAATGCGATGCGCTGGAATAGCCACAACAAGTAGCCAGCAGCAAAGACTGTTCCGATTGCTGCAATCACCATGTACGCGCGGAACACATTGACTGAAAGACCTGGAGCTGGTTGGTAGGCAGACAAGATTGCGGGGAACTCGCCCCAGAAACCTGCAAGACCTGGCAAACCAAGTGACGCCATCGCACAGAAACCAAGGATCCATCCGAGTTTTGGCATCTGTAGCAACATGCCAGAAATTCGCTTGATTTCAAGAGTGTGGTAACGCTCTTTCACAGAACCAGCAACGAAGAACAACATGCCGGTGATGAGACCGTGAGCAACCATTCCGAACATCGCAGCGTTCATACCGAATGAAGTGAGAGTTGAAATACCAAGCATCACGAAGCCCATGTGCGCTACCGATGAAAACGCAATAAGGCGCTTCATGTCAGTTTGTGCAAGACAGCCGAATGAACCGTAGATGATTCCGATCACTGCAAGACCGCCGATATACGGTGCCCATGCTTTTGCTGCTTCTGGAAGAACGGGGATTGCAATACGCACAAAACCGTACGTGCCCAACTTCAACAACACTGCAGCAAGGATGACTGAACCCTGGGTTGGTGCTTGAGTATGAGCATCTGGCAACCAAGTATGGAACGGGAACATCGGAACTTTGACAGCGAAGCCAACGAACATTCCGGCAAAGATCCAAATTTGAGTGGTGCGTGAGATGTTCATGCCTTGCTCAATAAGGAACGGAATCGAGAAGCTCTCTGCGCCGGTTTTGAAGAAGAGTGCAAGGAACGCGACCAACATAAGCGCTGATCCGAACATGGTGTACAGGAAGAACTTGAGTGATGCGTACTGGCGATTCTCTCCACCCCATACACCGATCATGAAGTACATCGGCAAGAGCACGAGTTCGAAGAACACGAAGAACAAGATGAGGTCACGAGCAATAAATGTTCCGGCCATACCTGTTTGCAGAATCAACATCAAGATGAAGAATGCCTTCGGATTGCCTGGTGACGGCACATGATCCCATGAATAAATCATCACGAGAACGGTGATGACCATTGATAAGAGGTAGAGCGGAAGACTGATGCCATCGATACCGATGTAATAGGACGACTTAATGACTGAAATCCAGTCATGTTGCGCCACGAACTGCATGGAGCCGGCATTGCCGAAGTCGAACTGGATCATTGTGTAAATACCCACAGCGAGTGTGGCGATTGCTGTTGCGATG
>CALPPK020000074.1 GCA_943325435.2 Bifidobacterium breve | reverse complement strand
TGCGGTTGGAATTTCGGATGTTGTGTCCTACTACTCAAACAATGGACAGTGTGTCGACTTGTATGCACCAGGTGGAGACAGAACTCGTGGCCTTGAGTCGGCATGGAAAGATTCTGATTCGGATTACGAATTTGATGTAGGCACATCAATGTCGTCGCCGTTGGTTGCCGGTTATGCAGCATTGCTAGCGCAACAGCAACCCGGAGTGTGTGCCACGACAATTTCACAAGCAATCATTGATCGTTCAACCAAAATGGTGATTACGGGAATGACTGCGGATTCTTTCAACAGGCTGTTGTTTGTAGATACAACGCCCATTGCTGTTGGCGCACCAGGTAAACCATCACACATTATTGTTACTACCGACTCGCAAGGTTTAGTCGTGAGTTGGGATTCACCATGTGACGGTGGCTCGGCAATAACACGAACAAAAGTTTCATTGTTGCAAAATGGAAAAGTTGTGCAACGAAAAATAGTGACTTCCGGAACTACAGCTGTTCGATTTACAGGACTGCCAGTCGGAAGCAAATATCAGGTTGTCGTTAAGGCAAGTAATGCACTTGGCGATGGAATCGCCACTTCACGTATCACCACAATGCCGGTCCGAAGAATTCTGGTGGGTCAGTCCGTGAAGGTAGATGCACTTGCTTTGCTCACACAGGACCCATCACTCATCTGGTCGGTGTCTCAATCATCAAAAAAAGTGTGTCGCTTACGTACATCCCCAGTCCGCCTGATCGCTCTGCGAAAGGGAACGTGTCGGGTGGGGCTTCGAGCCATAGTTGGCCAAGACCCTGTTATCCGAACCTTACGTATTGACTAGTTCTCCCGCTAAAAAATAGGGATGAAAGTGGTATCTCGTGAGTCTGGTGGGGAGTACATTGCCAGTAGGGAACCAATGTGATTCCCTCTTGGACTCCTTAAGGAGGCAGCGGTGAGTAATCGAAATCGCAACCAGGATCGTGCACCTGCACCGCGTGAAGAATTGCGGGCACATGCCCACAATGAACGTCACCGCGTGCACAGCGAACTTCACTTAGCGGAAGAAGCATTGAGGCACGGCGTAGAAGCACTAGATGTGGAAGAGCCAGGTCCTGAATGGAAACCGGTTCATCATCATGATCCACTTGTCGGCATTGAAAAGAACCGCAAGCATGTGTTGAAGCATTGGAAGACCAAAGAATGGAAACGACGAAAAGCTGTTCGTCGTGAGCGCGCTATTGCGTTCAACACTCCGCTTTAAGGAGTAACCCAACCTTCAAGAAAGTCTTCACGGCGTTCATTCCACTCTTCAATGGTGATGCCGTAACGCACATGGTCTTCCCATGTGCCGTTGATTTCAAGGAATCGTTCCGCCACGCCTTCGGTGCGAATATCTAGTTTTTCCATGACGCGACGCGAATTGCTATTGCGCGGGATGATGCAAATTTCAAGACGGTGCAAGTGGAGATTTTCAAATGCGTATTGCGCGAGTACAACTAATGATTCGGCCATGAGTGAACGACCAGCTCGTGACTTATCAATCCAATAGCCGATGGTTGCGGATTGAAATGCTCCGCGAACAACATTGTTTAAGTTGATCTCGCCTGCGAATGCACCATCAACAAAGATGCCGAATGCATATTGAGAACCGGCAAGTCGTTCACGGTCTCGTGCGCCACAGCGTGCAGCAAACACATCACGGTTTTGTTCAGGGTCTGGGTGATGCACCATTCGCATTGGTTCCCACACGGTGAGCCATTCGCCATTACGTCGACGTACTTCGCTCCACCCCGTGAAATCTTGTGGAACAAGCGGGCGCAACACCACGCGTCGGCCATACAAGCGGAGCCCAACGTTGGATGGTCGTGCTGGATGAACCGCGGTCATGAATTCAGTCTGGCACGGTGGGCGACCCCATCGAGAAGTCCGCGGGTTGACACGGTTATCTCTGAGAGGTGCAGTCGACGCATGGTGGCAACGAGAATGCAGCAGCCAGCCACAATGATGTCTGCTCTGTCTGGGCCAAGGCCTGGGTTCTGGACTCGTAACGACAACGGCTCTGTTGCCACTGTGCGAAAAACATCTTCGACGGCTTCACGAGACAATGTCATGCCATGCAATGCAGCATCGTCAAATTCGTGCAGCCCTAGTTCAACAGCAGCGATGGTGACAATGGTGCCCGCAACACCCACTGTGCGAATTGGGGTGGCAACGATTGGGTGATCACGAGTGATGTCTTCTAGTTCATCAGAGACCGCGCCAATGAGGTTGGTGAGATCTTCAGGTCGTGGCAGGTCTGAGGAAATATGAGAGTCGGTTGATGTCACTGCGCCGAACGGGATGCTGGCGAATACATCTATTGATTGTGTTCCGACTGTGTATTCGGTACTGCCTCCACCAATATCAATTACCAAAGTCGGTGTATCGATGACGGGAAGGCCAATGAGTGCGCCAGAAAATGTCAGGGCAGCCTCATCGGATTCCGACAACACCTCAAGGGTTAACTGAGTTTTCGCTTGTAGTAATTCGCTGAAGGTGGCGGCATTGCGAGCTCGACGACATGCGGCGGTCCCGACTATTTGAATTTTGGTAGCGCCAACTGATGTAGCGGTATCAATGTATTTCGCGATGACTTCAATGGTGCGTGTCATTGCTTCAACTGAGAGTTCTCCGGTTGAGTGCAGCCCTTCGCCAAGACGAGTAGAAGTAATTGCACGTGTGAGTTCTGTGCCGTGTTCATCAATGACAAGAAGATTCGCAGAATTAGTACCTACGTCGATGGCCGCAAACGTGACGGTCATAGTGGCTGTGCGTACGTGACGCCACGTTCGTCAAGTTGTTGTGAGACCCATTTGCCAACAGAGTCGTCTCCACCTGCAAGCCAATGTGCAAAGTGTGCGTGTAGGCATTTAACTCCACGTCGCGTGCCGCCAACTCCGGCAGACGGACGAGGCCCTTCATGGGAAGTGGGAATCATTGCGTCACGGCGTTCTTGGTAGCGCACATGAATTGCATCAATTGCATCGAGCCCAATGATGGCTTCAACCGTGTCAACGCCGCCATCAGCTTCCAGTGTGCTGACTGCATGAACTTCTGTGCCGCCGACGAGCCAGTACAGCGTTGGCATCGGTGTGCCATCTTCCAAAAGGGGAGCATTCATGAGAACAACGGGAGAACCATCAGTTGCACGAACCACTACACGAAAATCGCCTTGTGGAATTCGCCCGATTAGGGCAGTGACAGCGGCGAGATCTTCAGGTGAAGGGGAAGCGCCGGGTAGTTGCATGAATTAGCGAACGACAAGCCACACAAGAACAGCAACGACAACAACGACAACTGGGATGGCCCGCTTGAGAATGGGGCTTCCTGCTGCACTGAGAAGGTCGAGTGGTGCAACTTCTGCGCTTTCGATGGTGCGAACACCGCTGGTTGCAGCTGGTTCTGCTGATGCAGGCGCCAATGTTGCTGGCTGTTCTGCAATCAGAGCATTCAGATTGACAACAAACTGCGCCAACAATTTGTCACTGATGTCTGCCATGGCGCCGCGACCAAACTGTGCAACTTTTCCGGTGACGGAAAGATCTGTATTGACAGTGACTGAGGTGTTGTTTGCGTCGACTGCGGTCATCTCAGCTGTGATAACTGCTGCTGCGTTTCCCTTTCCTGTTGTGTCGCGGCCTTCGCCTTTGAGTACTACTTTGTGAGCAGCATCGTCGCGTTCAATAAAACTTGCTTGACCTTTGAACTGTGCCTGAATTGGTCCGACTTTGACTTTGACAACTCCGCGGTATGTGTCGCCTTCGATTTCTTGCAACTGGGCGCCAGGAAGGCACGGTGCGATGCGCTCGACGTCAGTAAGAATGCGCCATGCATCTTCCACGGGTACTGCAACAGTGAATTGATGATTTAGGTCCATGTGTCGAGATCCTCTGTGGTGTCGATATCTGCCGAATTGCCTTCACAGGCTACTTCCCGAACGAGTTCAGGATGCAGACGAATGAGACTTCGTGCCCCAGCATCTGGGTCAGCTTCGAGGTCTTCAAATATGTCCCACACGCTCGAATGGAGGCGTACGGGGTTGCCCCGTGTTCCGTTGTATGTGGCAATCGCAATGGGTGAAGTCGACGACGCAACATTGTTCCAAGCCTCGGATGTCAGAAATGGTTGGTCAGCTAATCCGACGACAATGGCGTCATAGCCGTGGCTGCGTGCGAAATTCATTGCTGTGATGACAGAACTGCGTTGACCCGATTTCCAATCCGGATTGTGGACTTCTTCGACATCTCCAATGTGGTCGCTGATATCGAGAGCGCCGGAGACAACAATGAATCCATCTAATTGAGAACTAGTTAGTGCGGTCAGTGAACGCGAGAGGATTGTTTGTCCATCAATGTGTGCCAACAATTTGTGTTGAGCACCCGCAAAGCGTGTGCCAGAGCCAGCAGCCAAAAGGACTCCGAGGGTGGTGCTGTGAGGTGCTTCCATTGGTAATAGCCTGCCTGAAATGATTCGGGTTGGCACATTTCTGCGCGGGGTAGCCGCAATTGGCATTCTCAGTGCGTCCCTGCATGTTGTGCCAGCCAATGCAGCAGGTAATTCCAGCAAAGATATGTCATCGCATCGACTGCAAATGCCTGGCGAGCGCATTCGTCAACGCCCCCAAATTTCGGTTGATGCCATTCGGGCTTTGAGTCTCATTATGCGTACGGAGAACAAGGAAGACCCCACATACTTGACGTCGCGCCGTGTTGTTTCGAACGGTGTTGCAAAACGTCTTGTGCTTGACCCGACTGAACTGGATAAGGCATGGTCGCGTGCGCCACGTGATCATCAGATTGCAGTGTTGTCGGCACTCACGCAACTTGCTGTTCCGTATCTGGAAGGCAAAGAAGACTCGTACGTGAAGATGGATTGCTCAGGGCTGATGTGGTTTGCATGGCGCACGGCTGGCGTTGACATGCCCCGTCAGGCTGTCTCACAACTTGATCGCCGTATGCGTGTCGAACGCGAAGATGCAGTTATGGGGGACATCACCGGCGAGGGAACTCACGTGCATATGTATCTGGGTGTTGGGCTTGCAATGATTCATGCACCGTTCGGTGGCAAGTTTGTGAAATTCAAAATGATGTCACCTGAACAAGGCGCGCGAGTTGTGTGGACCAACCCAAGCAATATTGCGACGTTTCGCCTGTAGTTGTTAGTGGATTGCGCCGTCGCTGGCACCAAGAGGTGAAGCGTTGCGCCCTGTACGAGTAGCGATGATTTCGCCCACGATTGAGATAGCTGTTTCTTCAGGTGTGCGGCCGCCAAGGTCTAAGCCAATTGGTGAATGAATACGGGCTAAATCAGCTGCACTGGTGATTCCGACCTCCGCCATGCGTTCAAGACGCTTTGCATGGGTTTTGCGACTTCCCATCACACCGATGTATCCGGCTGATGTTGCAAGCGCACCTTGAATTGCTGGTACGTCGAACTTTGGGTCGTGCGTCAGAATACACACGGCATCACGAGACGAAAGGCGGTGCCCATTTTCTGTGAACATCGGTGTTGGCCACGTGACTTTGACTTCGTCGGCCATAGGAAAACGTCGGCGCGTAGCAAACACTTCGCGTGCATCACAGACTGTGACGTGGTAACCGAGAACTTTTGCAACGCGGGCGAGTGCAGCGGTGAAATCAACTGCGCCGAAAATCCACATGAGTGGTGGGGGAGAAAAACTATCAATGAAGATGCGCACAGTTTCAGTATCAATGAGGTCTTCTGGTGTCGATTCACCGTGAGGTCCGTAATGGCGAACCAATGTGCGTCCGGCTTCTAATTCGCCAAGTGCATCACGAGCCACAATTCGGTCGATGTCTGCATTGCCAAGTGAGCCACCAACAATGCCTGCTGGTGTGACGACCATTGTTGCGCCAACGTGTGGGCCTTCAATAACCGTGACTAATGCAACGGGCGAATTATCACGAACATGCGCAGAGAAAGTTTGGTACGAATTCATGGTCACCATTCGAGTGGCTGAATGAAGAGGTGGATGATGCCACCGCATGTGAGGCCGACTGCAAATGCTTCGTCATCTGAATAGCCGAAGGTAACAACACGGCTTGGTTGTTCGCCAGACAGAATTGCTAATGCCTCTGAGACAACAGCACTTTCTACGCACCCACCACTGACGGAACCACTGACTTCACCGTCTTGGTTGACAGCCATTGCTGCGCCTGCGCCACGTGGGCCAGAGCCTTCAATGTCAACAACTCGTGCGATGGCCACTCGTTTGCCGTCTGTTTGCCACCGATCAATGTCAGTAAGAAGTTCACGCATGATTAATGACCTTAGTGAGTTGTTCGAGGGCATCAAGAGAATGTCCCTCCACGAAGTCATCAACATACGGCAGAGCAGCTGCCATTCCTCGGGCAAGAGGGGCATATCCCGGCG
>CALPPK020000073.1 GCA_943325435.2 Bifidobacterium breve | reverse complement strand
TGCAGCGGCTTCTGGAACAACTTGTCCGGAAGTTTCGCCAACAGCCATTGCTGCTTCACGAGAAATCTTGTCTTGCGATGTGCTCTTGTACGGAAGGATGTCGCCCTTGTAGAGCCACACCTTTACGCCAACGCGACCAGAGCTGGTGCGTGCTTCGCGGAATCCGTAGTCGATGTCTGCACGAAGTGTGTGCAAAGGAACGCGTCCTTCGCGGTACCACTCTGTACGGCTCATTTCAGCACCACCAAGGCGGCCTGAACACTGAACACGAATACCAAGAGCACCGAACTTTTGTGCGTTCTGAACTGCACGCTTCATAGCGCGACGGAAAGCAATGCGGTTGACCAATTGGTCAGCAACGCCCTGTGCGATAAGAGCTGCATCAAGTTCTGCTTGCTTGATTTCAACAATGTTGAGTTGCAGACGATTGTTGCCAGTGATCTTTGCAAGGCCAGTACGAAGTTCGTCTGCCTTTGCACCTTTACGACCGATAACAATTCCGGGACGTGCGGTGTGAACGTCGATACGAAGCTTGTCACGTGTGCGCTCTACTTCAACGCGGCTAACAGCTGCATCTTCAAGCGTCTTCATGAGGTACTCACGGATTTTCCAATCCTCTGTGAGATAGTCCTTGTATTCGCGCTCGCTGAACCAGCGGCTCTTCCAGTCTGTTGTGATGCCGAGTCTGAACCCGTATGGATTGATCTTCTGACCCATCAGTTGCCTGCTTCTTCAGTGGTGGTGGTGTCGACGACTTGGTCGTCGGCAACGATCTCTTGTTCGACAGCAGGTGCTTCCTTGCGGCTTGCAGCAACACGCGCGCGACGGTTGTTGGAAGGTGCACCCTTTGCCATTGTCTTTGCTTCGATCACTGCAAGTTGTGAATCGCTCATGCGATCAACAATGACTGTGATGTGGCATGTGCGCTTCAAGATTGCTCCGGCACGACCCTTTGCGCGAGGACGAAAACGCTTGAGCGTTGGACCCTCGTCTGCGAAGCATGCTTTTACGAACAATTCGTCAGCGTCAAGATTGTCGTTGGTAACAGCATTTGCAACAGCAGATGCAAGAACCTTGCGAACAACACGTGCAGCTTCACGATCTGTGAACTGCAAGATTTGATCTGCAGTGCGAACGTCTTGGTTACGAACAAGGTTCAGAACGACGCGCACTTTCGATGCAGATGAACGGTGGTAGCGAGCGCTTGCGCGGCTTCCACTTTTTGAACCGGCGACGCGGTTGGCTTCATTGAGCTTTGGACCGGTCATGACTACTTCCTTGTGTTCTTTTCTTGTCCAGCGTGGAAGCGGAATGTACGAGTTGGTGAGAACTCACCAAGCTTGTGGCCAACCATTGACTCTGTGCAATACACAGGGACGTGCTTGCGACCGTCGTGCACGGCAATGGTGAGACCCACCATGTCGGGAACGATGGTTGAGCGACGCGACCATGTCTTGATGACTTTGTGATCACCGGCAGTAACTGCGGCGTCAACTTTCTTGAGCAAGTGGTCGTCAACAAACGGACCCTTTTTGAGGCTACGAGACATGAGTTACCTCCGACCCTTTCCGGCACGACGCCGACGAACGATGAGTGATTGAGATGGCTTGTTTTTGTTACGTGTGCGGCCTTCTGGCTTACCCCAAGGAGAAACTGGAGGACGACCACCAGAGGTCTTACCTTCACCACCACCGAGTGGGTGGTCGACAGGGTTCATGGCAACACCACGAGTTTGTGGGCGAACGCCCTTCCAACGGTTACGTCCGGCCTTACCGATCTTGACGAGTTCGTGCTCTGAGTTACCAACTTCACCAACGGTGGCGCGGCAATCAAGAAGTACTCGACGCATTTCAGTAGATGGAAGACGCAATGTTGCGAAGTCGCCTTCTTTAGCGACAACTTGAATTGACATTCCGGCAGAGCGAGCAATTTTGCCGCCTTGACCAGGACGAAGTTCAACGTTGTGCACAACAGTTCCGACAGGGATGTAACGCAATTGCATTGCATTTCCTGGCTTGATGTCTGCACCGTGTCCGCTTTCGACGCGCATACCTACTTCAAGACCCTTAGGAGCAAGGATGTATGCCTTTGTTCCGTCCATGTAATGAAGAAGTGCGATGCGGCACGTACGGTTCGGGTCGTACTCAATAGATGCAACCTTTGCAGGCATGCCATCTTTGATGCGCTTGAAGTCAATGATGCGGTACTGGCGCTTATGTGCACCACCGCGGTGACGTGAAGTCTTGCGACCGTAGACGTTACGTCCACCGGTGTTTGACTTTGAAGAGAGAAGAGTCTTTTCAGGCGTTGTCTTTGTGATCTCTGAGAAATCAGAGACTGTCTGGAAACGACGTCCGGGACTAGTTGGTTTGCGCTTGCGAATTGCCATGATTATTTCAGCTTTCGAACAACGGGATTTTGCTTCCCGCAGCAAGGGTGACTATGGCCCGCTTGGTGTGCGGACGCTGACCGATTCGGTTGGAGTTACGTGTGCGCTGGAACTTGCCCTTGCGATTGAGTGTGTTGACCTTGAGTACTTTGACGCCCCAGATTGCCTCGATGGCATCGTGGATCTCGGGCTTAGAAGCATCAACTGCAACTTGAAACGTGTACACATCTGATTCCATAAGCGCGTAGCTCTTTTCAGAGACAACAGGCTTAAGAATGATGTCGCGTGGATCTTTCATTACTTAGCTTCCTTTGCGATGGGCAGACTGTCTTTTGAAAAGACAATCCAGTCGTTGCACAAAACGTCGTATGCATTGAGTTCACCAACAAGTGTGAGTTGCACTTCAGGAACATTGCGGAAGCTCTTGATTGCAATTTCTTCTGATGGAGAAACAACAACCATGACGCGACCTTCAACGCCAAGAGCGGTGAGTGCCTTGAGTGCATCTTTTGTGCTTGGAGCTGTAAGGCCCCATGACTCGATAACAACGACGTGACCTGAACTGTTGCGATCTGACAAAGCAGATGCAAGTGCAAGACGAATCATTTTGCGTGGTGTGCGTTGTGTGTACGAACGAGGCTTTGGTCCGTGTGCAATACCGCCACCCTTGAAATGAGGAGCGCGGGTTGAACCCTGACGTGCTCCACCAGTTCCCTTTTGGTTGAATGGCTTCTTACCTGTACCTGAAACTTCAGCACGAGTTTTTGTGCTTTGTGTTCCGGCGCGACGACCTGCAAGTTGTGCTGTAACAACTTGGTGCATCACTGGAACGTTTGGTTCTACTGCAAACAGTTCGTCTGCAACATCAACGTTGCCAGCTGCTTTGCCTGATGAATTCTTAACTGCGATTGATGCCATCGGAATTACTTCGCCTTCACTGCGTTACGCACGATGACAACGCCACCGTTCGGGCCGGGAATAGAACCTTTAATCAAAAGGAGGCCGCGCTCTGGATCGCTTTGCACTACTTCAAGATTGAGAGTGGTGACTTGCTCGTGACCCATGTGGCCAGCCATTCGGAGACCTTTGAATACACGACCGGGGAATGAGCATGAGCCGATGGAACCAGGAGCACGATGGTGCTTATGGTTACCGTGGCTTGCACCCTGGCCGCTGAAGTTGTGACGCTTCATACCACCAGCAAAACCTTTACCTCGGCTGACCGCTGTGACGTCGACTATTTCGCCCGGTGCAAGAAGATCAGCTGCGATCTCTTGTCCGACAACGAAGCCATCGACTGAGTCGAGGCGTAGTTCGACGAGGCGGCGGCCCGCTTCGACGTTTGCTGACGCAAAGTGTCCTTGCTCAGGCTTGCTGAGCTTGGTGGCACTCTTGTGTCCGTATGTAACTTGTAACGCGGTGTATCCGTCGCGGTCATTTGTTTTGACCTGGACAACACGTACTGGCTCTACGCGCAGCACTGTGACTGGGATGACTCGTTGGTCATCTCCCCACACTTGTGTCATGCCGACTTTTTCGCCGACGATCGCTTTTTGTGCCATGGCGGCAACCCTTTTTCTCGTTTGGTTATTCACGCAAATGCTCCGAGAACATTTCTGTTAACGGAGCACGTGTCTGGGTGTTGCCGTGTGGTTCCACTCTGCTTTGCAGCGTTGTGGCCTTCACGGACGTCGATTATTTTTTGGTGTCTTCGACGGTCGATCTAGCTTTTCGGGTTAATACCCGAATCGCACGGACTAGGAACGCTATCGGGAGATTTGGCTAATCCACATAGGAACCACCGAGTGATTTATCGAGGAAAACGCTTCTCAATCCAGTCGGCCACGATTTCAAGGGCTTCGATGCGATGGCCCTCCAAATAATGGGGGGCGCCCTTCATTTCCACATATGTGGAGTCGGTCGCCCCCGAGGCTGCCACGATCTCCTTTGCCTCCCTGATGCGGATTTCCGTGTCCGCGGTGGGGTGCAAAAGCAGGGTCGGAACCTTGATGTGGGGCATAGTGTCGGCCAGTTTGGCGTGGCTTGAAAGACCTGACCAGGTACTGAGCCAGCCCCGCGATGTCATGGTCCGAGCTAGGCCACCGCGGCCATAATTGGCCTCAAAAGGGTCGGGAAAGGCGAAAAGTGACCCCATTGGGCGTTCATCTGGCTCTAAAGAGAGGTCGAGATAGACCGGATTGGCCAAGGTGCGGTAAATCGTGTGGTATTTGGTGAAGACCCGACGCGCCCGCTGCTCACGCCACATCTCTACGTTTGTGTCCTTGTGAATTCCCTGAAGGGCAGTTCCGGCTGACTCGGCATCGGCAATGGCCTGTTTGGCGACTGCATCGATCCTGGCTACTCGGGCCGTCTGGGCAGCTCGATATTTGGCCAACCAGTCGAGATCGTATGAGCTCGGTTCTGGCCACGGGCGCCATCCGTTATCTGGGTTGTACATATCTAGTTCGGGCACCCGGCTGAACGGATCGTTTTCATCTGCTACCGATGGGTCGATGACCTGCAACATGAAGACGCCTTCGCCTGGATGAGCAGCCATACCCACCCAGCCGTCACCAATTCCTAATTCAGCATGAGCCATTGCCATCAGTGAGCCGCCACCAGAGTTACCAAGCAAGATGACCGACTCTGCGCCGCGACGCTTCATCTCATCATGCGCAACTTTGACATCGACGATGCAGTTTTCATGTAAGCAATCAGTGTCGTTGTTTAGGTACCGAGTGGAAAAACCGAACACTGCATAACCAGCTGCTGCTAACAGTGGACACGCATAGTGCACGCTGAAATCACCACGAGGATGCGACAAGATCACAGCCGTTTTCCATTTGCCGTTCGGTGGTGTCCACAACAATCCACGCACCAACGCCCCATCAGGTGTGACCAGACGAATTGACTCACGCGGAATGTCAACTGGCGGAGCATCTTCTGGCAATGGCCAATAGTTCAAACCAAACGGACGTTGTCCTCCGAGATGTGCATCGAGATGATTCATGAGTGAGACATTAGACGGGAAAACAGACGTACGATTCACGAATGGCCCTCGTACATGCGACAGACATCGAGTCATTTAGAACAGATGGTTTTGTCGTACTGCATGATGTACTTCCATCAAGCACTTTGGAGACCCTTCAACAGGGAGTTGAGAAAAACCTCTCCTCCCCTAGCCACTGGGCCAACGACTACACACCTGAGAATTCTTCGGGGCGATTCTTTGATGACTATGTCAGTTGGCAACGAATTTCGGAATTCGAAGAAACTGCGCTTCACCAGGTGCTGCCACGTATTGCGGGCGAACTCATGAGCACTTCATCGCCGCGCTTTTTTCATGAACATGTTCTAGTGAAGGAACCAGGAACAGCAACCCCGACACCGTGGCATCATGACGACCCGTACTACGGAGTTGAAGGAATGAACAACGTGAGTTTGTGGGTACCACTTGATTCTGTTCCGGCACCCATCGCTCTACGTTTTATCCGCGGCAGCCATTTGGTTCCGCGTCGGTTCATACCGAATCGATTTGTCGATGATTCGCCATATACAACTACCGCGCCTGGATTTGAACTATTCCCTACTGCCGAAGAGTTAGAAGAATTGGGCGACACCGTTGTGTGCCCAGCAGAACCAGGAGATGTTGTTGCGTTCCACTTTCGTACATTGCATAGCGCACCAGGAACAGCTAATCATGCGTCACGACGCCGTGTCGTAAGTTTTCGATACGTCGGCGACGATGTGCGCTGGACAAGCCGACCATGGAAAACATCCCCGCCATTCGAACCACAAGGTTTGAACGACGGGGATGAACTCGATGAAATTCGATTTCCAATAATCGCGCTGTAACACGCTCGGGACTTATTCTTTCGGACGAGCGACCAATGTTGCTGTGAGATCTTTTGTAACGCCGTCGCGTTCAACCTTGATTTTGATTACATCACCAGGCGCAGAGTCGCGAACAACTGCAATGACCGCACCTTGACCAGAAATTGCTTGTCCATTGATCTGCAACACAATGTCATTCACCTTTAGGCCCGCTTTATC
>CALPPK020000072.1 GCA_943325435.2 Bifidobacterium breve | reverse complement strand
GGTGATAGCGAATGGTGCGCACTTGTATTATAGTTGTATACATCAAGACAAAACGCAAGTACATATTTCTTGCCCTGTGAAAGGCCCACTATGACTGTTTCAGCCGGCACTCCTATTTCTCTCGTGAACGCGGTGTACGCAACGCTTCCTACAAATGCCGCACTTGGCCGCGAACGCCTCGGTCGACCACTGACATTGGCCGAAAAGATTCTGATCAACCACCTTGTTGATCCAAAGACACAAGAAATGGAACGCGGTCGCAGTTACGCAGACTTCAACCCAGACCGTGTTGCAATGCAAGACGCAACAGCACAGATGGCGTTGTTGCAATTCATGACTGCGGGTTTGCCACAGACTCTTGTGCCATCAACAGTGCATTGTGATCACCTGATTCTCGCAAAGACAGGCGCAAAGCTTGACCTTCGCGATGCAAACGACGTGAACCGCGAGGTCTACGACTTCTTACGTTCAGTCAGCGCAAAGTACGGCGTTGGTTTCTGGGGTCCAGGCAGCGGAATTATTCACCAAGTTGTGCTTGAGCATTACGCATTCCCTGGCGGAATGATGATTGGAACAGACAGTCACACACCAAACGCTGGTGGGCTCGGAATGGTTGCCATTGGTGTTGGTGGTGCAGACGCAGTTGACGTAATGACCGGCTTCCCATTCAATGTTCGCTGGCCAAAAGTCATCGGAATCAAACTCACCGGAACATTGTCCGGCTGGTCTAGCCCTAAAGACGTGATCTTGGAAGTTGCCCGCCTGCTCACCGTTGAAGGCGGAACTGGCGCAATTGTTGAATACTTCGGTGAAGGCGCAGACAGTATTTCTGCAACAGGAAAAGCAACTATCTGCAACATGGGTGCCGAGATCGGCGCCACCTGTTCAGTCTTCGGATACGACGCAAACATGTCGGCGTATTTGTCAGCTACAGGCCGTGCGGATATTGCAGCAGCTGCAGACAAGGTTGCTTCTGACCTTCGTCCAGATGCCGGTGCGCAATACGACCAAGTAGTTGAGATCAACCTCGATGCTCTTACACCACTCATCAATGGTCCTCACTCCCCTGACCGCGCACACAAGATTGGCGCAAACGGCGTCGGCAAAGCCGCCCGTGAAAACGACTGGCCACTTGAGGTTTCAGCAACACTTATTGGTTCTTGCACCAACTCTTCATATGAAGACATCACTCGTGCCGCATCAATTGCTCGTCAAGCTTCTGCGAAGGGACTCAAAGCGAAGGTTGAACTTCTCATCTCACCGGGAAGTGAACAAATCCGCGCAACTATTGAACGTGATGGACTTCTTGCAGATCTTGAAGCTGTAGGCGCAACTGTTCTTGCTAATGCTTGCGGACCATGCATTGGTCAATGGGAACGCGCAGCTGACAAAACCGCAAAGCCAAACAGCATTGTGAACTCATTCAACCGCAACTTCCCGAAGCGTGCTGACGGTTCTGCAAACACATTGTCGTTTGTAACAAGCCCAGACACTGTTATGGCAATTGCGCTATCTGGTCGTCTTGACTTTGACCCAAGCGTTGACACCATCACAGCTCCAGATGGTTCTGAAGTAAAGCTTGATGCTCCTCGTGGCGACATTCTTCCTGCAAATGGATACAACGAAGGCGAAGACACCTTCACTGCACCACCAGCAGACGGAAGCGGCGTCACCGTTGCTGTCAGCCCAACAAGTGATCGCTTGCAATTGCTTCAGCCTTTCACTGCATGGAATGGAAGGGACTACATCGGTCTTCCAGTTCTGATGAAGGCTCAAGGCAAGTGCACAACCGACCACATTTCAGCAGCTGGTAAGTGGCTGACATACCGCGGCCACCTTGAGAACATCTCTGGCAACTTGTTCATCGGTGCTGTCAATGCATTCGGTGGTGCAGTAGGTGAAGGACTTGACGTCATCGACGGCTCGCGCCGTAGCTACCCAGACATCGCAAAGCACTACGGAGAATCCGGCGTGCAATGGTGCGCAATTGGTGACCAGAACTACGGAGAGGGATCATCACGCGAACATGCTGCAATGGAACCTCGTTTCCGCGGCGGCGTTGTCATCTTTGCTCGCTCATTTGCTCGAATTCACGAGACCAATTTGAAGAAGCAAGGCCTAGTGCCTCTCACTTTCGCTGACCCGAAAACGTACGACCTGATTGAAGAAACTGATCGCATCAATGTGCATAACTTGCCACCTGTGCCAGATCAGCCAGTCAAGTGCTCAATTACAAAAGCCGATGGCACCACAGTTGAGTTCGAAGCAAAACACACATTCAGCCCAGAGCAAGTGGAATGGTTCAAAGCTGGATCAGCATTGAACATCGTTCGCGCAAAAGTTGCAGCTCAGAAATAGTTAGTCAGTTCCCGGACGTCGTTCATCTTCGGCGTTCGGGTCACCTGCATAATTCGACGGGTACGAACGTCGGAGTTCGTCTTCTGTCGGCTCGTAATACTCACGTCCTTCTGGTGGAAGTAACGCGCTAATCGCAGTCATGATTGCAGCTGTATCTGCATCGGGATCTGTGTACCCCAGATGCACCGGCGTGCCTACCACGATGATTACTTCTGGTGGCGAAGTGACATTCGTAATATTCGGCAGTTTGGCGTTGCGAGGCCACACTTTTTCGGTTCCCCAAATTCCAATCGGAATAACTGGTGCACGTGTAGCGGCTGCAAGTTTGGCCGCACCCCACCTGCCCTTCAGAATCGGATCAAAAAATGCGCGACCGCGAGGAATGGTGCCTTGTGGCATCAACGCAACAAGATCACCTGCATTAATGAGTTCTGTTGCTGCAAGCAGTGGTTCGTCGCTACCGGTGCCGCGTTCTACACGGATACCACCAAGCGCAGATGCGATTGGCCCAATGACGGGTGCGTCAAACACTTCTTTCTTACCCAAGAAACGAACAGCGCGGCCAGTCTTTGCAACGGCAAGAGACACGGCAGCAATATCGAAATAACTGCGATGGTTTCCGCACAAAATCGCCGCACTGTCTTTCGGAATATTCTCGGTGCCAGTAATCGTGAATCGCGCATACGGGAAAACTTCAGGACGGGCGAACTTCATAAGAAGCTGTTGAGCTTCCAAGCCAATAACGGGAACCTTTGCCACACCATGTGGAACATCAAGGTGCATTACCGGCCAACGGCGCGCAGCAGCCATGAGTCGAAGGCGCCAATCAGG
Organism: Bifidobacterium breve; assembly: GCA_943325435.2. The sequence continues at coordinate 3,302 of CALPPK020000072.1, read as the reverse complement.
GTTCACGCAATGTGGAAACCCCACGGAGGCCAGCAACGGTTCGTCAAACACACTGTCGCTATATGCATACGAACCAGACAGATCAACATCATTCTCTTGAGACCACGCACGTACAGCATCACGCTTGCCACGTGACCACACATAGGTGCCGTCAAGTTCTCCGGTGTACACGCCTTCACTGTCGACGCCATACGTGGTTGCAATAACTGCATCAAAGCCCATTAGTTCTGCGAATGGTTCAATGAGGTCACGTGGCGTAGTAGTTGCAAGTACAACACTGCGACCTTCTGCACGATGAGAGTCGATAACTTTTTGCGCATACGGCTGCACCATTGCCACTAAGTCAGGCGCAGCAATTCGTGCAGCTTCACGCACTTCATCACGGCGGTGACCACGCATTGCAATGACTGCTTGACGTCCAAGAACCATCGAAGGCAAGTTCTCACCAAACGTTTCAAAAATTGAATACATCAATGACTCGCCTGGAATTGTGCGAGTCACGATTCCTGTTTCACGAAGGACTCTGCTGACAACATGCGCAGAAGCACCAGACAAAATCGTTCTGTCGAGATCAAAGAAAGCTGCATGTGCCACGAGCGAAGGTTATGCCAGCAAATGGCGACTCTGTTCCAACATGACCCAAGAAATGGGAAAGACCCCGCATAAGCGGGGCCTCTCAACCGAAACCCAATGATCGGGGGGATCATCTTGGTGGGTTCTTTCGGCCGGACGATGGGGGGCATGTCCGGCGCGATCTGTTAGTGAAATTATGCACGAGTTGGCACCATCATTCAAGTTGAACGGGGCGATAGTTGCTATCGTTTTTTGAGATAGGTTCCCGCTGAGCCAGAAACGAGGTCTCCCCCATGGAAATCAAGCAGTTACAGAGTTTGGTGGCCATCGCCGACCACGGCACCTTTTCGGCCGCTGCGAAGGCCCTCGACACAGTCCAGTCGAATGTGTCAGCTCACATCGGACGCCTGGAAAAGGAACTGGGGACTTCACTCATTGATCGCTCTTCTGGAGTGCTGACAGACGAGGGCGACATGGTGGCGGTTCGGGCTCGGCGAATCCTGCATGAAATGGAAGACATTGATGCTGACATTCATTCACTCGGATCTTCTACTACCGGCGAATGTCGCATCGGAAGTATCGGCACCACTGCACGATGGCTGATGCCTTCTCTCTTGGCGTCATTGCAACGTCATCACCCTGGCGTACACACCACAGTCGTTGAAGGCGTAACAAGTTCGCTCATATCGCGACTGACTAGCGGTGAAATAGATGCAGCCATTGTTCATCTACCCATTACTGATTCAAGTCTTGATGTAAAAGAATTGTTCGTAGAAGAGTTGTTCCTTATTGCACCAAAATCTCATGTACTGGCAACCCATAAAACAATCAGCTTGGAAGAGTTGTCGTTGCATCCGATCCTTCTTGCGCCTCGCGGCACAGCACAACGCCGCATCATTGATAGAGCTGCTGCGAACCTAGGGGTAGCCCTGCAATCACAGGCAGAAATTGACGGTGTTCGCTTGATGGCGTCGCTGGTGTTTGAAGGTTTCGGTGCTGCAATTGTTCCGGCGAGTGCGGTACCTGGATGGCTTGAAGGAAACTTTGTGCGAATTCCTGTTCCTGAACTACCCCAGCGCGTTGTCGGCTGGGTGCAGCGACCTCGTCCACGCCCAAACAGAGCAACCCTCGCTGTTCGTGACAGAGCGTTTGACATGGTGAACCGTCACGGGCCGAAACAGCCAGGTATCTCGCTCGAAATCGGCGTGAAACCCACTAAGGGAAGCCTCGGCCCGCTCACTGTCTAGTCTGTATGTAGTGAGTACGAGCCAGCCCAACACACAGAACGTGGTGGTGGAACTACAACACAAAGTTCCCGGAGCCGCGCAAGCCAATGTCGTGGCGTTGTCTACAGGCAGACACGTTGTGTGGCTTACAGTCGACGGATCACTCCATCGCGGCGCACTCAGTGCCGCAGCTTCGTATGTCATTGCTACAGCTGCAGACACTGCTCGCACAAAAGGAATTCCGCTTGTCGTACAGATGGAATCATCTGGCGCAGACATTCTTGAAGGCATTGCTGCACTTCATGGTTGGGGCACTGCTGCAAAAGCACTTGCGGACTGCTCAGGCGTCGTTCCCACAATCAGCATTGTCACAGGACCAGCTGTTTCTGGCCCCGCACTACTTCTTGGTTTATCCGACTTTGTCGTTATGACAGAAGATGCATACGCATTTGTAAGCGGCCCCACGATGGTTGTTGAGTTCACGGGCATTGATGTCAGCACAGACGAACTTGGTGGCGCGGGAACGCATGCACGACACACCGGTGTAAGTTCCGTTGTTGTTGCTGACCTCGAAGCAGCAACATTGTGGCTGGAAGAGTTGCTCGAATATCTCCCCACTGGTGTTGATGAACTTCCGCTTGTTTCCCCTACTTCTGACCCTGATGACAGACTGACTCCAGAAGCTGGCGACCTGATTCCGACAACATCAACAGGCAGTTACGACGTCCGCCATGTCATTGAATCAATTGCTGATGACGGTGTTTACTTCGAGATGAAACCATGGTGGGCCAGCAATGTTGTTACGGCATTTGCACATATGGCTGGCTACCCCATTGGCATTGTTGCGAACCAACCAATTTCACTTGCGGGCACGCTCGATATTCCTGCGTCACAAAAAGCAGCCCGATTCGTGGCGTTCTGCGACGCGTTCAATATTCCTGTTCTTACGTTGGTCGATACACCAGGTTTCTACCCTGGTAAGGACCTTGAGTGGCGCGGCATGATTCGCCATGGCGCACAGTTGGTGTTTGCATATGCCCGGGCCACGGTGCCCCGCATCTGTGTAGTTCTGCGCAAGTCATACGGTGGTGCCTACATCGTGATGGACTCAAAAGAGATGGGTAACGACTTGTGTCTTGCATGGCCATGTGCCGAATTGGCTGTGATGGGTGCTGGTCAAGCAGCGGCAATTCTGCAACGGCGAGCCACGCCCGAGGAGCGGGCCGAATTCGAAGCTGATTATTCAGCCCGATTATTGAACCCGTACATTGCGGCCGAGCGTGGTTATATCGATGCCGTCATTGACCCCGCAGATACTCGCCGAGAGATTTGTGCAGCGCTTCACATGCTTCGCGACAAACGCGAACGTTTAGTTTCTCGCAAACACGACAACACCCCGTTGTAGTTGTCTGTTCACCCGTTTGAGTGGGTTTCAGCCTGCCCGTTCGCCTAACCTGTCTGCGGGGGAGAAAGCCCTCGCACGCAAAAATTACAGTCGAGGAG
>CALPPK020000071.1 GCA_943325435.2 Bifidobacterium breve | reverse complement strand
TTTCAGAGTTGGCTGCCGCTGGTGTCACTGCAATTTTCCAACCCGGTGGCAGTGTGCGAGACGAAGAATCCATCACGGCAGCCAACACTCATGGCATCGCCATGGTGTTCACCGGATCACGCCACTTCCGTCACTAGGTAAGTCGTAGACTAAACAAATGGCACGTATTGGTGACCTCCTCGCGGCGGGACAAACATTCTCTTTTGAGTTTTCGCCTCCCAAAACAACTGCAGGTTCAATGTCGCTTGGTCGCACAATTGCTGAACTTGAGTCCCTCGGACCATCCTTTGTTTCAGTCACATACGGCGCTGGTGGTTCTACCCGCGAGAACACACGCGACACAGTGTTGTGGATTGAACGCGAAACAAACATTCCTGCAATGGCTCATCTCACATGCGTTGGGCACACTCGAAACGAGATTGCCGACATCATCGCCACCTACACGGCTGCCGGAGTTGAAAATGTCTTGGCTCTTGCAGGTGATCCACCGAAAGATCCGGCCGACGCTCGGCCGAGCGATTACGTATATGCAACTGATTTAGTTGAACATTTACGTGAGATTGCTGATCTGTCAATCGGAGTCGCTGCACATCCTGAAGGGCACCCTCGCTCGCCAGATCTTGCAACAGACCGTCGCCTTCTTGCTGAAAAGCTCAAGGTCGTTGACTTCGCTACTACTCAGTTCTTCTTTGATGTTGATCATTATTTGTCGCTGGTTAATGACTTGGCAGACCTTGGTGTCACAAAACCAGTCGTCCCCGGAATCATGCCATGTACCAACATTGCCCAAGTTGAACGCATGGCTGAATTATCTGGTGCGGCTTTTCCTGGCTGGTTGCGTGAACGTCTTGAATCCGGAACATCGCCAGAAGACGTTCGTCGAATCGGAGTAGAAGCTGCAACAGAATTGTGCGCACAGTTGTTGTCTGCGGGTGCGCCCGGGCTTCACTTTTACACTCTGAACAAATCCACTGCTACACGGGAGATATACGCCCAACTGGGTCTTCCGGTCGCATGACCTATTTCTCTCATGAGTAATCAGAACGATCAATCCACGCACATAGGCGGAACACCAGCATGGGGAACTCGTAGAGGACCTGTTGTTCCATATGTTCCAGCACTTGATGGCTTGCGAGCACTCGCAGTTATCGCAGTAATTGTGTATCACGCCAATCATCAGTGGTTAGGCGGCGGATTTCTCGGTGTTGAGGTGTTCTTTGTTATCTCTGGATATCTAATCACGTTGCTTCTCATTGCCGAACGAGAGCGTTCTGGCACCGTTTCTCTAGGTAATTTCTGGATGCGTCGAGCCAGAAGACTCTTGCCGGCATTGTTCACGTTATTGCTCGGAACCATTGTGTATTGCGCGTTGTTCGATCGCGATCGATTAGGCATGTTGCGTGGCGATGTTGTGGGCGGGTTTCTGTATGTCTCGAATTGGTTTCAAATATGGAGTGGTTCGTCGTACACGTCTGCATTCGCTTTTGCACCACTTCGACATTTGTGGTCGCTGGCGGTGGAAGAGCAGTACTACATCGTGTGGCCGCTCATTATGTTTGTATTGCTTCGTCGAATCCGGCCGAAGACATTGCCGATTCTGGGTCTGGTGTTCACAGCGTTGGCTGTTGCTATTGCTGTAGCAACAGCGATGATTTATCGCACTGGCCCCATCGACACATTTGCAAATACTCCAGAGCAGTACATGTCAATTTTCGGACATCGGGTAGTCCGCATTGATTTCCTTTACCTTGGCACCATTACTCGTGCCAGCGGATTGTTACTAGGTGCTGCGCTTGCCACAATGTGGAGACCGTGGGCCTTGCGCCGAGGACGAGCCGGTTCAAATGCAAATGGTCTTGACATGGCCGGGGTTCTTGCCTTGGTTGCACTCGGTTTCATGTGTTGGAAGTTTCGTGAAGTTGTTGATGTCGCCGATGTAGGGATGACTGGATACGACTTGTTGTATCGCGGCGGGTTCATCACTGTAGGAATTGCCACAGTTGTTGCAATTGCAACTGTGACGCATCCTCGCTCTCGGTTAGGCAAGTACGTCATCGGTACTCCATTGTTGGTATGGATTGGCAAGCGTTCATATGGCCTGTACTTGTATCACTGGACGGTTTTTCAGGCATATCGAAAGGCTGCAGGAAACTCCTTAGACGTGCGCGAGTTCGTGGCACTGATGGCCATAACAGTTGTCATCACCGAAGCGTCGTATCAATTCATTGAAACACCTATTCGCACGGGGAAAGCATTGGCTACCTATCGCTCGTGGCGTGCACGCGGTGGCACCATGCGTGGTCCATTGGGAATTGTGATTGGAACTTTGGCTGTTATCCCAGTATTCAGCGTGGTCAGCATGGCAGGTGCACGGGTGATGCCAGATGACATCACTGCTGGTCTTAATGAAAATGAAGGTGCAGTCACACGTATAACAACTACGACAATCGGTACAGGAACAACAACAGTTCCGTTAACTCCCTCGACCACTTTGCCTCGCGGAAAGATGGATGTGTTTGCAGTAGGCGATTCAGTGATGTTGGGATCAGCAAAGAAGTTGAAGTCATACGGGATCACAGTTGATGCATCTAAGAACAGACAAGTCATTGATGCAGTACAGATTTTCAACTACTACAAGTCTGTGAATGAATTAGGCGACGTAGTTGTTATTCATCTAGGTACAAATGGCATTACCAAGGCTGCAACGTTTGATCGGATTCTTAAGCCACTTGCAAGCGTGAAGCGTGTGGTCATTCTTACGATGCGAGTACCAGGTCGTGCTTCAGAGCAATTAAACAATGCGGTCATCAACAATCTTCCAGCCACGCACCCGAACGTGTCCATCCTCGATTGGTACACATTGTCAAAGCCGCATCCTGAATGGTTCAATTCCGACGGTATTCACCCCAATGCATTGGGTCAGGACAACTACGTGGCACTGATTTTGCAGGCTATTGGGCGGTGATTCTGCGCCCAATATGGCGCTTCCATTGGGAACATGTACCCCATATTGCCTACGCTTAGAGACATGACATCACCAGTTCGTATTGCCGTAACCGGCGCAGCCGGCCAAATTGGCTACAGCCTCCTTTTCCGTATCGCTTCAGGCGCAGTATTCGGTCCCAATCAGCCCGTCATTCTTCAACTGTTGGAAATCACTCCAGCACTTGGCGCGTTAGAAGGCGTTCGTATGGAACTTGATGACTGCGCATTCCCGCTTCTTGCTGGTGTTGTTTGCACCGACAATGCTGAAACTGCATTTGGCGATATTGACGCTGCCTTCCTTGTTGGCGCAATGCCACGCAAAGACGGCATGGAGCGCGGCGACTTGCTCAGCGCAAACGGCGGAATTTTCAAACCACAAGGAAAAGCACTTGGCGTTGCAGCAAAGAAAGACGCAAAGATTTTGGTTGTTGGAAACCCAGCGAACACCAACGCAGTAATTGCAATGAACAATGCACAGGGTCTTGACCCAAGTCGTTTCACCGCGATGACTCGACTTGATCACAACCGCGCCATGACACAGTTGGCAGTCAAAGTTGGCAAGCCAGTTACTTCTATTAAGAAGATGACCATTTGGGGTAACCACTCAAGCACTCAATACCCAGACCTTTTCCATTGTGAAGTTGATGGCAAGAATGCAGCTGCTTTGGTTAACGATCAGGCATGGATTGAGAATGATTTCATTCCTACTGTTGCAAAGCGCGGAGCAGCCATCATCAAGGCACGTGGTTTGTCATCAGCAGCTTCAGCAGCAAATGCCGCAATTGATCACATGAATTCATGGGTTCTTGGCACTGCCCCGGGTGACTGGGTGTCAATGGCAATTCCATCTGACGGAAGCTATGGCGTTCCCGAAGGCATCATTTCGTCGTTCCCATGTGTTTGCAAGGACGGCAAGTACAGCATTGTGCAGGGTCTTGACATTGATGATTTCAGCCGCTCACGCATTGATGCATCAGTTGCCGAGCTTGTTGAAGAGCGTGACGAAGTAAAGAAGCTAGGCCTCATTTAATGAGCGTTGCGGCACTCGTCGATACAGACAGGTGGCCGCTAGATAGTGCTGAATTACATAGGGAATTGAGCGACACCTTTACGAAGGAAAATATCGCAATTTTGCCTGGGTTCATTCGTGAGAATGCAATCACTGAGTTGATTGCCGAATGTGATGAATTAGCAAAAGTGGCGTATCACACGACCGTGAATGCTGATCTTGAAGTCGTGGCGTATGACCAATTTCCAACAGACAGTATGATCCGCGCATTGTATGAGTGGGATCCACTGATGGAATTCGTTGCAAAGATTCTGGGTGAAGAGAAACTGTTTCGTTATGCAGATCCTTTTGGCGCACTGAATCTTGCTGTTATGCGTGATGGCCATGAACTGGGTTGGCATTTTGATCAGACTGATTTCGTCGTTTCCATTGCATTACAAACTTCGTCAGAAGGTGGGCATTTTGAGAACGCATCGCGTATTCGCACAGCCACGGAAGAGAATGCCGACACTGTCGCTGCGGTGCGTCGGGGCGATCGTCCGGATTTAGTTCGTACCGAACCAATGACACCTGGAACGCTGATGGTGTTTAACGGACGCAATAGCTATCACCGTGTGTCGCGCGTGTCAGGTGCAGTTCCTCGGCATGTTGCCTTGCTCGCGTATGACACGAAGCCGGGCACTATTTCCAACGATGCGCTGCGTATGGGCCGATACGGCCGGTTACCCGCATGAAAATTGGTGAAGGTTTTGTTGGTGAAGGCGCGAATGCTGCACACATCAACGTTGTGCTGGGTCTTCGCGATGGCCCGGTTGGCACCGCATGGGCAACAGCACTAGCCACACCGCGTGAAGGTCATGTTCCGTTTGTTGCAGTTGCACAACCAAACATGCCCGTTGTGCCGTTCACATTGTTTGTTAACAAAGCAGCTATTGCAAATGATCGTCATGGTGAGCTGACATGGGGTGGGGCACAGGCTGGTGTTGCAGCTGGTGTCGGACTCGCACATCAGAATTCACTGTTCGATGGCGACGTTGATTCGCTTGTTCTCATAGTTGCGGTATGGGTGAATCCATCTGCCGATAACGAAGAGGAAGTTTTCTCAAACAATCGAGACGCCACTCTCGCTGCACTGAAACAAGCTCGAGATGCTGGCCCTGACATGAACCAGGCACTTGCGGCAATGACTAATCCGTCAAACCCGTATTTCCGTACGAACTAGATCTCTACTCGTACGTTGTCAGCGAGCGCACAGCCTCAAATGCTGCGTCGAGGGCGGCAAAGACAGGCACAGCGTCCATAAGGCGCTGAGTGTCTCCTGAAATGCGTACGTGGCCCTTGATGAAGGCTTCCTGGGCCGGCAATGAGCCGGTTGCAACACCGACTGCTGTCTCCCATGTCTGTTCCATGCGGACATCTTCTTCGGGCGCAGGGCCAGAGGCAAAGCGGGCAATGCCATTGCCTACCTGCAGGTGATACAGCACAGAGCCTTCTGGGCCGTCTGTAACCACTTGAGTAACACCTATGGAATGAGTTGAGGCAAGGTCTGTGAGCGACTCGCTAGCGGCCACTTCTGCCTGCATGGCATCAATCCAATCGAGACTGAGATACCGCATGTTTCTAGTCTGCCGACGGTTTCCGAGAACTGCGCCAGTGATTGATGAATTCAACGGCTACGGGAAGAATGGAAATGAATACCACTGCGATCACGGCAATCTCGATGTGCTCTTTCACGATGTCAATTTGACCGAGGAAGAAACCAAGTAGGGGAAGTCCAGCACCCCACAACAAGCCGCCAATAATGTTGTAACGAACAAAGGTTTTGTAGTCCATTTTGCCGACGCCAGCAACTACGGGTGCAAACGTACGCACGATTGGAACAAATCTCGCCAGTACTACTGTGCGCGCGCCGTACTTTTCGAAAAATGCGTGGGCCTTAGTGACATGGTCAGGGTTGAACAAACGAGACTTCGGCCGAGCAAAAATTGCTGGCCCCATTTTGTTTCCAATGAGATAACCAACCTGGTCTCCGATAATTGCCATAGACGCCGATACGAGAATGACAAATGGCAACGGGGGAAGCACGTTGTTGCCTGCTTCGCTAGCAAGGAACCCTGCGATAAAGAGCAACGAATCACCAGGGAGAAAAAACCCAATCAATAATCCTGATTCGGCAAACACAATCGCCCCCAAGATCAGGAGACCTCCATTGCGGAGCAGATCTTCGGGGTTTAGCAATGCGAGCATTTGAGAAGGTTAGTTCGGAAAACACAAAAGGCCCGAGCACATGTGCTCGGGCCTTTTGGTAAGTAGTTACTTAGTTAGTTGCTGGACCAAAAGTTGTCTTCTGGCGCGATGAACGAATCACCGATGCAGCAAGTACTACGAGTGCTGCAGCTGCAATAAGCAAGCGCTGGCCATCGTTGTCCTGAGTACTGATGATTGCTGGAAGCACCAACAACGACACAAGGTTCATCACCTTGATCAGCGGGTTCAATGCAGGACCTGCTGTGTCTTTGAATGGGTCACCAACGGTGTC